>DAIAZB010000390.1 GCA_027443745.1 Thiomonas sp.
TTGCCACAGTGAGCTTTGTTGCCGGCTGCAGCGTCTTGATCAGAACCTGCAACAACGTTGCGTTGCGATAAGGGGTTTCGATGAACATCTGGGTTTGTCGGCGCTGTGCGCTCTCGCGCTCCAGCATCTGGATATGCTGCCTGCGCTGCTCCGCGTCCACGGGCAATTAACCATGAAACGCAAAGCGCTGGCCATCCAGTCCACTGGCCATGAGTCCCAACAACAAACTGCTGGGTCCGACCAGAGGAACCACTGCGATGTCGAGATCGTGTGCCGCCGCCACCAGGATAGCCCCGGGGTCGGCCACGCAGGGCGCGCCGGCTTCGGACATCAAGCCCATGTCCAGACCATCGAGTGCCGGTTGCAGCAAAACGCGAGCTGCCGCCGCATCCAGCTTGACATGCTTCGGAAGCACCGCCATGTCATGCTGCTGCAGTGGAATACCGAGCGCCTGCACAGCGTTCACGGCACCGAGGAAGGCGCGTGCGGTCTTGGCGTTTTCCACGACCCAATGCTGCAGCGCGGCGGCTGCGGCGATGGTGGCCTGAGGCAGGATGTGGGACAGAGGCGTTCGCGCGACGTCAGCAAGTGGCGTGGGAACCAGCAGCAAGCGGCCTTTAGACTTGGACGGGATTTGCATCAACGCATCAGCCGCAGCAGGGGATAGCCACTGGACAGCAACATGTCACAAAGCGCGATGAGTGGCAAGCCGACCAGAGCGGTCGGGTCATCACTGCAGATGGACTCCATCAGGGCGATGCCCAGTGCCTCGGACTTGGCGCTACCGGCACAGTCGTAGGGTTGTTCGGCCTGGACGTAAGCCTCGATCTGCGCGTCGGTCAGTGCGCGCATGCGGACCGTGGTCGGGACGGTGCGCAGTTGCACGCTGCCATCCGGCGCGACCAGTGCCAGCGCGGTGTGAAACACCGAGCTTCGGCCGCGCAGTATTTGCAGTTGCCCAACGGCCGCGGCGTGCTGCCCGGGCTTGCCCAGAATGCGGCCTTCACAAGTGCAGACCTGATCTGAGCCGATCACCCAACTCCCGGGGGCGGTTGAAGCCACGGATCTTGCCTTGGCTTGCGCGAGGCGAAGAGCCAAGGCGTCTGGAGCTTCGCTCGGCCATGGTGTTTCATCCGTCTGTGGATTCTGCACGGTGAAGGGCAGGCGCAGGCGCTCGAGCAGAACGCGCCGATAAGCCGAAGTGGATGCCAAAATCAGTGGCGCCGGCATGGCAGAGTCGGTCAACTGGTTTGCCGGCATCGTCAGGCCTTCTCGAAAAACCGACCTTCGATCCACGCACCGATCAGGATGCCGACGATGACGTAGACCAGCGGCCAGTTTCCCACTCCCAGACCGGCGATCGCCGGTCCCGGGCAAACACCGCTCAACCCCCAGCCCACGCCAAACAAGGCCGCGCCGATGATGGTGCGCGTCTTCAGGAGCGATGGATGCACCCCCCAACCCAGGCCGAACACCGGGGTACGCATCACCTTGGGGATGAGCCGATAGGCCAGCATCACCGTGCATGCAGCACCAGCCATCACCAGCAGCAACCCCATGTTCTGCAACAGCAAGAATTGAAGGATGGCCTCGGGCTGGACCATGGTGGACCAAGCCAGGCCGAAACCGAACAGCACCCCGGCGAGTAGCGCCGACAACAGCACCGGAACGGTGCGCACATGCTTCGTCATGTCAGAACCCCCCGTATGCGCGCACGATGTGCGCTGTGACAATGGCCGTGACGAGAAAGGTGATCACAGCCAGCAGCGAGGGCAGTTGCAGCGATCCCAGGCCACAGATGCCGTGTCCCGACGTGCAACCGCCACCCATGCGCGCGCCGAAGCCGCCGACCACACCGCCGGCCAGGAGTTGCCAGGCCGGCACCCGAGTGACGAAACCCTCGCCACGGTTCACCGCGAAGGTGAAAACGACAGCGCCGATGATCATGCCCAGGGCGTAGGCCAGACGCCAGTGACGAGTGGAGACAAATTTAGGATGTTGAAAATGCGGCCATTGACTGAAATACGACCACACGGCGCTATAGACGGTGCTGGCACCACCAATGAAACCGGTCAAGCAGAACAGCAGGCTGACACCCAGGCCGATGGCAACGCCACCTCCTAAAAAATGGATCCAGCCTTGGGGAAACCAGTGTGCAATCCAATCCATATCCACGCGTCCTCACATTCAACGTTTTAGCTTTGCCGCCAGGGTCCACAACAGGTTTTCAATGAGCTGCCGCGTCGCCCCGAGTCAAGGCTTGAATTGTCCAGTTTAGGAGTATTGCTGCGGCAAATCCGTAAGCGAAGGTATGCGCAACTACACTGATTGAATGATGGAAAAAAAGTCCAGTGCTCCCGTGGATCACAGCAGTCCATCGGCCCCGATGCGCTTGAATTTGCACGAACTCGCGCGTGAGCAGCGTACCGAGCGGGGTCAGTTGGCCTTGTTCCACTTGTCGCGCCTGCTTCCGTCCCTTCTTGCTGGACACGCGATGGTCCAGACGAATCAGGTGGATTGGCTAGTGCGCGGCTACTCGCAAGCACAACCCGGCGGGGGTGTGCAGCCCATGGTTGAGCTGGAGGTCTCCTCCGTCTTGCCTTTGTTGTGTCAGCGCTGCTTACAACCAGTATTGCAGCAGGTGCAGGACAAGGCGCGGTTCCGATTGGTGGAACAGGAGCCTGGACTTACGCAGCAAGAACTTGAAGCCGAGGACGAAGCGTTGTGCGTGCAAGAACCGGTCGACATTCAAGCGATCGTCGAAGACCAGATGCTGCTCGCGCTCCCGCTGGTGCCCATGCACGAGGTTTGCCCCCAGCCCATCGTGGTGGCGGGGCTGGAGGTCCAGCCGATTGACTTGCCCGGGCGCACGCTGCCCTTTGTAGTCCTGGCCAGTCTCAAAAAGGACAAATAGCCATCTGGCGGCAGCGACTGCACGTGTACAATCTTTCGATTTTTCGTACGGGGTAGCGCCATGGCCGTCCAGCAAAACAAGAAATCGCCGTCCAAACGCGGCATGCATCGCTCGCACCAGCATCTTGAGCAACCGCCAGTTGCGGTCGAACCGACCACGGGTGAAGTGCATCTGCGTCATCACATCAGCCCAAACGGTTTTTACCGCGGGCGCCAGGTCGTCAAGACCAAGTCCGAAGCGTGAATGTTTGCCTGACTGCGGTTGCCTTGATGCGATCGTATTTGTCCAGCTTGCGCGCATTCGGTGCTGTCTGAGTTGATCCGGCCGGCCCAAGCTGGCGTGGCTGGAGTTCGCGCTTCCTTCTCTCCATTGCATACAGCCCATGACCGCTAGTCTGGCCGTCGATGTCATGGGTGGCGACCATGGGCCGTCCGTCACGCTGCCTGCCTGCCGAGCGCTGCTCGACGTGCATCCGCAGAGCCGCGTGCTGCTGGTCGGTCAGCTTGAGTCCATGCAGGTCCACCTGCGCCAGCATGGCCTGGTTGATCATCCAAGGGTACAAGTGGTGCCGGCAACCGAGATGGTCACGATGGACGATTCGGTCGAGGTCGCGCTTCGACGCAAGAAAGACTCGTCGATGCGTCGCGCTCTCGAGCTGGTCAAGGAAGGTTCGGCCGATGCTTGTG
The DNA here is from genome assembly GCA_027443745.1 of Thiomonas sp. The sequence goes on from DAIAZB010000390.1 coordinate 3,601, forward strand.
TGTCCTCGGGCAACACCGGCGCCCTCATGGCCGTGGCGCGTTATGTGCTCAAAACCTTGCCCGGCATCGACCGCCCAGCTATTGCCACTTATTTGCCCAATGCCCGGGGCACAGGCACTCTGATGCTGGACCTGGGCGCCAATGTGGATTGCGAGGCCGAACATCTGTTGCAGTTTGCCGTCATGGGCACGGCATTTGCCTCAGCTGGCGGACATCCCAACCCTCGGGTGGGACTGTTGAACATCGGCGAGGAGGTCATCAAGGGTAACGAGATGATCAAACAGGCTGGCGAGCTGTTGCGAAGGGCGCATGCCGAAGGCCGCCTGAATTTCTTCGGCAATGTCGAGGGCAACGACATTTTCAAGGGCACAACCGACATCGTGATTTGCGATGGATTCGTCGGCAATGTGGCCCTCAAGGCCTCCGAAGGATTGGCACAAATGCTGACAGGCATGATCCGCGAGGAATTCACCCGTACGCCGCTGGCCAAGCTCCTGGCCTTTGCCGCCATGCCGGTGCTCAAGCGTTTCCGCAAACGGGTGGATCCCCGGCGCTACAACGGCGCCGCGCTACTCGGTCTGCGCGGCTTGGTGGTGAAGAGCCACGGTTCGGCTGATGCCTTCTCGTTCCAGCAAGCGCTGGAACGCGCGCACGAGGCGGCGGTCGGGCGGGTGGTCCAGGAAATCGAGCAGGTTGTGGCCATGCTGCACATGCAGGCCACCGCGTCTGATCAGTCCATTGCCACGTCCCCTGCAGATGAAGCCGCACTTCCGGCGCGAACCCCAACACCGCAGATCATCGTGAGTGGGCATTGAATGGTCACGCGCTTGGACCAGACGTACACGTGGCCCTCGCAATCTTTCAATTTGCTGCCCTCCGCTTGATCGAATCACGGCATTTCTCATTTCCGAAAATCTGGATCTATGTCGCGCTATACCCGCATCATCGGCACTGGTAGCCACCTGCCGCCCAATCGCGTCAGCAACGCGCAACTTGCTGCACAACTGGCACGTGACGGCGTCGAGACCAGCGATACCTGGATCGTCGAGCGTACCGGCATCCGTTTCCGCCATTTCGCCGACCCGGCGACATCAAGCGTGGATCTGGGTGAGCAGGCAGCTCGCCATGCGCTCGATGCTGCGGGGCTGACACCTGACGACATCGACCTGATCATCGTTGCCACGTCGACTCCGGACATGATCTTTCCATCGAATGCGGCGCTCATCCAGGGTCGCCTCGGTGTGCCTGGTGGCGCGGCGTTCGACGTGCAGGCTGTGTGTGCCGGTTTTGTCTATGCTCTGGCCGTGGCTGACCAATTCGTGCGTGGCGGCATGGCTCATCATGCACTGGTCATCGGCACCGAAGTGTTTTCACGGATTCTCGATTTCAAGGACCGCACGACCTGCGTGTTGTTTGGCGATGGGGCCGGCGCAGTCGTTTTGGCTGCCAGCGACAAGCCCGGGCTGCTCGCATCGGCATTGCATGCCGATGGACGCAAGGCCGGCATCTTGTGCACACCCGGCAGGGTTTCCGGGGGCGAAGTGACGGGGCACCCTTATCTCAAGATGGACGGCCAAGCGGTCTTCAAGCAGGCCGTGCATGTGCTGGAAGACGTGGCACGCGAGGTGCTGACGAAAGCCGGCCGCATGCCGCAGGACATCGACTGGATGGTGCCGCACCAGGCGAATATCCGCATCATGCTGCACACGGCGAAAAAGCTGGGGCTGCCTGCCGAAAAAGTGGTGCAGACCGTGGCGGAGCATGGCAACACGTCAGCAGCCTCGATCCCGCTGGCGTTGGACGTTGCCGTGCGTGCCGGCAGCATCCGGCGAGGCGACACTCTGTTGCTCGAAGCCGTGGGTGGCGGCTTGACCTGGGGTGCTGCGCTCTTGGATTACTGAAGGATTCGCCGCCGGACGCTGCCCGTTCGCTGCGCCGACCCTGCCAGGGTTCACCTGGCTACATCAACCCAACCCGACTGCCGATTCGCCGCACCATTCATGAAACCCTTCGCTGTTGTTTTCCCCGGTCAAGGCTCCCAGGCCGTGGGCATGCTCGATGCATGTGCCGAGCATCCGGCGGTGCGCCAGACCCTGCAAGAAGCGAGTGACGCGCTGCACCAGGACATGGCCGCGCTCATGGCAGAAGGTCCAGCCGAGCAACTCAATCTCACCACCAACACCCAGCCGGTCATGCTGACGGCCGGCATCGCCCTCTGGCGCTTGTGGCTGGCCGAGGGTGGTGCCATGCCACAGGCTATGGCGGGGCATAGTCTGGGTGAGTACACGGCGCTGGTCGCCGCTGGCTCGCTGGCCTTTGCCGATGCCCTTCCCCTGGTGCGCTTTCGTGCCCAGGCGATGCAGGAGGCAGTTCCCGTGGGCAGTGGCGGCATGGCTGCGGTGCTGGGTCTGGACGATGCTGCGGTGCGCGAGGTCTGCTGCAACGCGACGTCGCAAAGCGGGGAAGTGGTCGAGGCGGTGAACTTCAACGCGCCCGGGCAGGTGGTCATTGCCGGCACCAAGGCGGCAGTCGATCTGGCATGTAGCCTGTTGAAGTCGCGCGGTGCCAAGCGTGCGCTGCCGCTGGCCGTGTCGGCCCCTTTCCACAGCACCTTGCTCAAGCCGGCGGCAGATCGACTTGCCGCATACCTTGAGCAGGTTCCGGTTCAAGGCCCGGCAGTGCCCGTTCTGCACAATGTGGATGTGGCCCATCATCCGGAGCCGCAGGCCATCCGCCAAGCGCTGGCGGCCCAGGCCAGCGGCGCTGTACGCTGGGTGGAATGCGTTCAGGCCCTGGCACTTGCTGGCTGCGCCGACATCGTGGAATGTGGACCTGGCAAGGTTCTGGCCGGACTGACTCGCCGTATCGACCCTCATCTCGGCAGCCATGCCTTGACCGACGCAAGCAGCGCAAACAGCATCCTGGAGGCATTGACATGACGTCTCACTCATCTACTCTGGCCGGCCAGATCGCCCTGGTCACTGGAGCAACGCGCGGCATCGGCCAGGCGATTGCCGCTGAACTGCAGCGACTGGGGGCTTATGTCGTCGGTACCGCCACCAGCGTAGCCGGCGCAGAACGCATTGCCCAAGCGCTGGGCGCCGGTGGCGAAGGCGTGGTGCTCGACGTGAACGACGCCGAAGCCGGCGCAGGCTTGATCGACCGCCTGGTGCGTGACAAGGGCGGCCTGCATGTTTTGGTCAACAACGCGGGCATCACCCGCGATACCCTGGCCTTGCGCATGAGGGACGACGATTGGGCCGCAGTCATCAACACCAATCTCAGTTCCGTATTTCGCCTGTCGCGCGCAGCTATTCGCCCGATGATGAAGCAGCGTGCTGGACGGATCATCAGCATCACTTCGGTGGTGGGGGCATCGGGCAATCCGGGGCAGGCCAACTATGCCGCCGCGAAGGCCGGTGTGGCTGGCATGACCCGTGCCCTGGCGCAGGAACTCGGCAGCCGCAACATCACTGTCAATTGCGTGGCACCAGGGTTCATCGATACCGACATGACGCGCGGGTTGGGTGAAACGGCATCCCAGGCTCTCCTGGCCCGCATTCCGCTGGGTCGGCTCGGTCAGCCTGAAGACATCGCCCATGCAGTAGGCTTTTTGGCGAGTCCGCTTGCAGGCTACATCACAGGCGTCGAGTTGCACGTGAATGGCGGCATGTACATGATTTGAATCCCCGGATACCGTCATCCGGGTTGCTAGAATTCGACTGCCTTTTTTCTGGAGAATTACATGAGTGATATTGAACAGCGCGTTAAAAAAATTATCGCCGAGCAACTGGGGGTGGCTGAAGATCAGGTCACGAACGAGAAATCCTTCGTCAACGACCTGGGCGCAGACTCGCTCGATACCGTGGAACTCGTGATGGCGCTGGAAGATGAATTCAGCATCGAGATTCCCGATGAGGACGCCGAAAAAATCACCACGGTGCAGTTGGCTGTTGACTACGCCAAGCAACACCACAAAGCCTGAGCAGCACGCTCGACTCGGTGCTCTGCCACATCTGCCGCGCCTGGTTCTTGTGCCTGCTTGCCGAGTCGTCGTGGTACATGAGGCTTTAATGCGCGGCCTGTGCCTTCATGGCTGCGCAGTTGCTGGCGCTGCCAGCACCTCCGATTCCTCTTCTGCCTTGCGATCCCTTCTTCCCCCATGAGCCAGCGTCGACGTATCGCCATCACCGGCCTAGGCGCCATCTCTCCAATTGGCAACACGGTTGAAGTCGCCTGGGGTAATCTGGTTGCAGGCAAGTCCGGCATCGGACGCATCACCAAATTCGACGCCTCGACGTTTTCGGCACAAATTGCCGGCGAGGTGCGCGACTTCGATATCGGCACATACATCCCGGTGAAAGAAGCGCGCCATATGGACACCTTCATCCACTATGGCGTCGCGGCCTCCATGCAGGCCGTACGCGACAGCGGGTTGGTTGATGCCGGCCTCGATCCCGAGCGCGTCGGCGTTTTGGTGGGTTCGGGGATCGGCGGTCTTCCCATGATCGAGCAGACTCACCAAGATTTCATTGATCGAGGCGCCCGGCGCATTTCGCCATTTTTTGTCCCGGCTTCGATCATCAACATGATTTCCGGCCATGTGTCGATCGAATATGGATTCAAGGGCCCCAATCTCTCTGTGGTCACTGCCTGCACCACCGGCCTGCACGCCATCGGCCTGGCTGCACGCCTGATCGAGGGGGGCGATGCCGATGCCATGGTGGCGGGCGGCTCCGAGGCCACCGTCTGTCCCTTGGGAATCGGCGGTTTCGCCTCGGCCCGTGCACTGTCCACGCGCAATGATGATCCCACTGCGGCCAGCCGCCCCTGGGACAAGGACCGCGATGGTTTCGTCCTCGGCGAGGGTGCCGGTGTCATGGTGCTCGAAGCCTGGGAACACGCCACCCGGCGTGGTGCGAACATCTATGCTGAACTCGTCGGTTTTGGCATGAGCGGTGATGCACACCACATCACAGCACCCAATGTCGACGGCCCACGCCAATGCATGTTGGCTGCCATGCGCAATGCCGAGATCGACGTGGATCAGGTGCAATACCTGAACGCGCATGGCACGTCCACTCCGCTTGGCGACAAGAACGAGACGGATGCCATCAAGGCCGCGTTCGGTGCCCACGCCTACAAACTCGTGGTTAACTCCACCAAGTCCATGACCGGGCACTTGTTGGGTGGTGCTGGTGGGTTGGAGTCGTTGTTCACCGTCCTGGCACTGCACCACCAAATCTCACCCCCCACGATCAACTTGCAGACGCCCGATCCGGACTGTGATCTGGACTACTGCGCCAACACGGCACGCCAGATGCCGATCGAATACGCGCTCAAGAACAACTTTGGCTTCGGCGGAACCAACGGTTCGTTGGTGTTCCGCCGCGTCTGATTCCGGCGAAGTTCAGTCCCGCCATGAAAGCGACCGCTCAATTTCAACTCCATGTGGAGCGCTTCGCCCGCTGGCATGCTTTGCTCACGGGATTCGATCTTGCTGTCGCGCTGGCAGTGGTCTGGAATGTCTGGCAATGGCGTGGGCATCGTGAGGTCGGAGTCATGGGCGGCCTGTCCCTAGCTGTATTCCTTCTGGTGCTGGCAGCCCAGTTTCCCTACTGGAAAACGCGGGCGTTCACCCTGGTACACGGCGCCAGCGGTTGGAAATTATTGCAAGGTCGCCGACAACAGGATCTCGCCGAGGTGCGAGGCTTGGCCTTGCCTGGCCAAATCCTGGTGTTGGGGATGAGCGCACAGGGCCGCGTGGTGCTTCCCGTGTCATCCGACATTTCCCCGACTGCCTGGCGAGAGTTACGCACCCGGCTGGCGTTGTGGCCGCTCTCGTGGAGCCGACGCCCGATCAGTTGCTGGTCCAGCGCGTTCAGGCTGGCGACCAGAAAGCCTTCGAGTTGCTGGTTGCCAAATACCAGCGCCGGATTTTCCGGCTTATCTCACGCTTTATCCGCGACTCGGCTTTGGCCGAAGATGTGTCGCAAGAAACGTTTCTGCGCGCCTACCGCGCCATCGGTCAATTCCGTGGCGACAGCCAGTTCTACACCTGGCTTTATCGCATTGCCGTCAATACGGCGAAGAAAGCCATTGCCGACAGCGCGCGCGACCCCATCATCCGCGAGTCATCCACCATTTCTGACGATGGCGAAACTTTTGTTTCCGGTGAGCAACTAAGCGACATGGAAACCCCGGAAGCCGTGTTGGCGAGCCGGGAAATTGCCAGAACTGTCAATGCTGCCATGGATGCGTTGCCCGAAGACTTACGTACAGCAATCGCCTTGCGCGAAATCGAAGGCCTGAGTTACGAAGAGATTGCGCAGGCCATGCGTTGTCCAGTCGGGACCGTACGCTCGCGCATTTTCCGGGCGCGCGAGTCAATTGCCAGGCAACTTCGTCCCTTGCTGGGCACCAAATCAGGCGAGCGTTGGTAAGGCATGAGTGGTCACGCCATATCTGGAGTATTGTGATGGAGCCATCGAACATGAATGAAGCTGCGATGCAAGCACGCATTTCCGCGCTGATGGATGGTGAGATGTATTCGGATGATCCTGCGTCAGGCGCAGCAGGTCACGACGTTGCTTGGAGTGCAGTAGCTGCCGACGCCGAGGCGCGACAGACTTGGCTGCAATACCACCAGATTGGCGATTTGCTGCGATCCTCCGAACTCGCGCCACTGCAGTTGGAGCAGGCGTTTCTGCGGCGATTTTCCGAACGGTTATGTCAAGAACCGGTGCAACTCTCCCCTGTTGCCCAGGTTTCTGCGCAACAGCCCAAGCGACTGCGCGCACGTTGGGCTGCGACGGGCGCAGCCCTTGCGAGCGTGGCGACGGTGGCCTTGGTGTCCTTTTCGTCTTTACCGTCCTTGCCCCCCATCCACCAGGCAGCACAGTTGGTCCCTCAACGGCCAGTCGAATCGTCGGCACGGGTGACTGCGCCGCTTCACATCGCGCGCGATGTGCGGTCTGATCAAATCCCGGTCGTTGACAAGATGGGAGGTCAGATGCCCGCCATCTGGGCGCAATATCTGATGGCCCATCAACAATTGGCTGGGAGCGTCCTGCCCTATACCCCAGCCGGCATTCATGAAGCGGATTTCCGTGTGGCCCTTGCGCATTAAGCTGAAGATGCTTGTCCCGCATGGTTTGCCGCGCATCCGAGTGCAGCACGCCGCGGTGTGCTGTGCGTTGTGGCTGATACCCGCGATCACTTGGGCCAACCCAAGCCTCGTCACTGCCGCGGGCGCAGGCACACGGAACGTGACTCTGCTTGCCAATCCTTCGCAAAAGATTGATGCTGCAGCCTCGGCGGATGGTCAGTACTCCAAGCCCCAACAACATCATGAAGCCTCGTTGCAATCCTGGTTGCAACGCGTCAGCCAGGCAGCGAAGGACCGCAATTACTCGGGCGTTTTCGTGGTGCAATCCGGCGGCCGCATCGTGACGTCAACGATCGACCACTATGTGGTGCATGGCAACACCCTCGAGCGCGTGGAAACCCTTGATGGCCAACGTCGGATCCTGGTCTGCCACAACGCCGAGACCCGGACGATTTTGCCCGACGCTCGCCTGATTGTGGTCGAGGATCACCACACCGACTACAGTTTTCCTCGCATGCTGAAGACGCCGCATGCCGACTATGCAACGCACTACAAACTCAGGCAAGAGGGTCATGAGCGCTGCGCCGGCTATGTCTGCGACGTCACGCGCATCATCCCGCAGGACGATTTGCGTTACGGTTACCGGCTTTGGACTGAGCAGAGATCAGGTTTGCTGGTGAAGGCGCAAACATTGAATGATCTGGGTAAGGTGCTTGACCAGGTGGCGTTTACTCAACTCGACCTCAACCCGAAGCCCAGGCCCGACCTGATTTCCGAGGCGCTGAAAGGCACATCCAACTATCGCATTGAGCATATGCGTGCCAGCCTGAGCACACCCCAGGCGCAAGGCTGGGCCTTGAGTCACCCGATTCCTGGCTTCGAGTCCGTGGGTATCTACAAGCGCCGTCTCATGTTGCACGGCAAGCCGACGGAGGTCACGCAGTGGCTGTTCAGTGACGGACTGGCTTCGGTTTCGCTGTTTGCCGGCCCCAGCGCTGATTCGCATCAGCCTGGCGCCAGCCTGCATATGGGCGACACCAACGCACTGCTTGCTCGCAAGGGCGCATGGTCGGTCATCGTGATCGGCGCTGTCCCGGCAAAAACCCTTCAACTTTTTGCCGATTCGCTGAAACAACTTCACTGAGAGATGGTTTCATTCACAATAGGTTGCATTTTGACGCGTCGTCTATGCTGCGCGTTCTGATAGCCGCCCGTACCTACTTGTGATGGAGTCTTTTGTGGACACACGTTTCACTGCTGTTGCCTTTGCCATTGCCCTCAGTCTTGGCACGTTTGCCACCATCAACGCCACGGCAGCCGCCGCTCCGGTCGCAGCAGCGAACTGTCCGGGTGCATGTGGCCTGCCCGACTTCACGGGGCTGGTCGAAAAAGTCGGCCCCTCGGTCGTCAACATCCGCACTTTCAAAAAGATCTCGGCCGACCAGGGGCCGCAGATGGATGACCAGACGCGTGAATTCCTGCGTCGCTTCTTCGGTGTACCCGTGCCACCCACGACGCCCCCCGGCGGCGGCTCTGCGCCGAAGGGCGAAGATGAGGAAAAACCCACCGGCGTGGGTTCTGGTTTCATTCTGAGTGCCGATGGCTATGTGATGACCAACGCCCATGTGGTCGATGGTGCAGATGAGATCATGGTCACACTCACGGACAAGCGTGAGTTCAAGGCGAAGTTGATTGGTGCCGACAAGCGCACCGATATCGCGGTGGTGAAGATCGACGCCAAGAATCTGCCCGCTGTGAACATTGGTGACTCGAAAAAAATCAAGGTTGGTGAATGGGTGGTGGCGATTGGTTCGCCGTTCGGGTTGGAGAACACGGTGACCGCCGGTATCGTGAGTGCCAAAGGCCGTGACACCGGCGACTACACCCCCTTCATCCAGACGGATGTTGCTGTCAATCCAGGCAATTCGGGTGGTCCGCTGATCAATATGCAGGGTCAGGTCATCGGTATCAACTCGCAGATCTACAGCCGCACGGGTGGCTTCATGGGCATCTCCTTCGCCATTCCGATCGACGAGGCGATTCGCGTGGCCGATCAACTCAAAGCCACAGGCTACGTCGTGCGCGGCAAGATCGGCGTGGCGATCGACAGCGTCAGTCGCGAACTCGCCGAGTCCATCGGCCTGGGCAAGCCGATGGGTGCGCTCGTGCGCAGTGTGGAAGCGGGTGGTGCCGCCGACAAGGCCGGCGTTCAGGCCGGTGACATCATCACCAAATTCGACGGCAAAACCATCGAGCGGGCAACTGACTTACCCCGCATCGTCGGCGAGGTCAAACCCGGCACCCGCGTGCCGATGCAGGTGTTCCGTCGCGGTGCCGAGCGTACCTTGCAAGTGAGTGTGAGCGAGTGGGCCAAGGACACAAAAGCGGCCAGTGAGAAGCCCAAACACGCCCACAAGTCGGGCGCTGAGAAAAGCCCCATCGGTGTCGCAGCGGTTGATTTGAACGACACGCAAAAGAAGGAATTAGGGGTGAAGTCTGGTGTGCTGGTGGAGGCTGTGCAAGGTCCGGCTGGTCGTGATGGCTTGCGTGTGGGCGACGTGGTGACGACCATGAACAACGTCGAAATCACCAGCGCCAAGCAGTTCAATGATCTTGCAGTCGCGCTGCCCACCGGCAAGCCGGTTGCGTTGCTGGTGCGTCGTGGCGATGCGGCGCAATTCATCCTGGTCCGTCCCAAGGCGACAGGAGAATGATCACCAAGATTCTTTTTATTTGCATTGATTTTATGCTAATTTAATAAGAAAATTTGATGTCTTCATCGATCTAGTGAGAGTCAATCAAGATTTGATACAAATTTCATCGCAAATGGGTCCGCTTCTGGTCCGGCTCAAGTATCCGCCGCGCTTAAAATAGAGGCCCAACAAGCAGTTGCCAAACAGTTTTTGTTGGTGGGCGCGACCTCAATGCCGCGCCTTTTTTTTGGCCTGCTGCACGCACAACCCAGTGGTCCACGACCTTTGCTGC
>DAIAZB010000391.1 GCA_027443745.1 Thiomonas sp.
TGGCCGTCGATCAGCGGATAGCGCTGGGCGAAGTCCTGCGCCAGGCGCACCAGGGCGTCGTAGGCGGCCTGGTCGCTGTGCGGGTGGAACTTGCCGAGCACGTCACCCACCACGCGCGCGGACTTCACCGGCTTGGCGCCCGAGGCCAGGCCCATGCGGTCCATCGCATAGAGCAAGCGGCGCTGCACGGGCTTCAAGCCGTCGCACACGTCCGGCAGGGCGCGGCCCTTGACCACGGAGATGGCGTAGTCGAGATAGGCCTGGCGCGCGTAGTCGGCCAGTGAGGGATTGTCGGCATCGGCCGCGTCCAGGGATGCGGACGGGTTCGAGAACAGGTCGGGTGTCGGGTCGGCAGGTGTGGTCATGAGGCGATGATGAAAACAGCAAGCATGGGGACGCGAGGGGAGCGAAGAAAAACACACCAAGCGCGTCGACGATCGGGCAGCGGGCGCCGAGCACTCTGGCGCACGGTGCCCGCCCTAAACATCCACCTCGATCTGATCGCCATAGGCCTCCATCAGGTTGCGGCGTGCCTGGGCTTCGCCTTTGCCCATGAGCTGCACGAACAGTTCGGTGGTGGCGGTCTCGCCAACTCGGCCGAGGTGGACCGGCATGAGGCGGCGTGTGTCCGGGTTCAGGGTAGTCTCCCAAAGCTGTTCGGCGCTCATCTCGCCCAGGCCCTTGAAGCGCGACACGCTCCAGGCGCCTTCGCGCACGCCGTCCTTGCGCAAGCGGTCGAGGACGGCGGTGAGCTCGCCTTCGTCCAGGGCGTACACCTTGGCAGCCGGCTTTTTGCCGCGCGCCGGTGCATCCACGCGGAACAGCGGCGGCCGTGCCACATGCACGTGGCCACGGGCGACGAGCTGCGGGAAGTGGCGGAAGAACAGCGTGAGCAGCAGCACCTGGATGTGCGAGCCGTCCACATCGGCATCGCTCAGGATGCAGACCTTGCCGTAGCGCAGCTGAGCGAAGTCGACCGCGTCGTTCGATCCATGCGGATCGAGCCCGATGGCCACGGCGATGTCGTGAATTTCCTGGTTGGCGAACAGCCGGTCACGCTCCACCTCCCAGGCATTGAGCACCTTGCCGCGCAGTGGCAGCACCGCCTGGAATTCCTTGTCGCGCCCCAACTTGGCCGAACCTCCGGCAGAGTCGCCCTCCACCAGGAACACCTCGTTGCGCGCCACGTCGCGGCTTTCGCAATCGGTCAGTTTGCCCGGCAGCACGGCCATGCCCGAGCCCCGGCGTTTCTCCACCTTCTGCGCTGCGCGCTGACGGCTTTGCGCCTGGGCGATCACAAGCTCCGCCAGCGCCTTGCCCTGCTCGACATGCTGGCTCATCCACAGCTCCAGCGCCGGGCGCACGAAGCCGGACACCAGGCGCACCGCGTCGCGACTGTTCAGGCGCTCTTTCATCTGGCCCTGGAACTGCGGGTCGAGCACCTTGGCCGAGAGCACGAAAGAGGCGCGCGAGAACACGTCCTCCGGCAGCAGCTTCACGCCCTTGGGGCAGAGCGCGTGCAGCTCGATGAAGCCCTTCACCGCCTGGAACAGCCCTTCGCGCAGGCCGGCTTCGTGCGTGCCGCCGGCCGGTGTGGGAATGAGGTTGACGTAGGACTCGCGCAGCACATTGCCTTCGCTGCTGAACGCGACGCACCATGCCGCGCCCTCGCCCGCCGCGAAGCCGTCGGTCTGGCTGCCGGCCTGGCCTTCGCCCTCGAATTCGACCAGCACCGGCGTGTCTCCCAGCGCCTCGTGCAGATAGCCGCGCAGGCCTTCATCAAAACGCCAGGTCTGTGTCTCGCTGGTCTTCTCCCGCACCAGACTCACCTCCAGGCCCGGCAACAGGACGGCCTTGCTGCGCAAGAGGTGCAGCAAATCGGCCTGCGGCAACAACACCGTGTCGAAATACTTGGCGTCCGGCCACACACGCACGCGGGTGCCGGTTTTCCACTCACCGCGCGCCAGTGACCGTGTGCGCAGGGGTTCGGCCAGGGCGCCGTGGGCAAAGGCGAGTGTGGCCGCCTGGCCATCGCGATGAACTTCGACTTCGAGGCGCGTGGCCAGCGCATTGGTCACGCTCACGCCCACGCCGTGCAGACCGCCTGAGAAGCGATAGGCGGCACCGGCGTCGAGTTTGTCGAACTTGCCGCCGGCATGCAGCCGGGTGAAGACCAGCTCCACCACCGGCACCCTCTCCTCGGGATGCAGGCCAATGGGAATGCCGCGGCCGTCGTCCTGCACGCTGGTGCTGCCGTCCACATGCTGCGTCAGGGTGATGCGTCGGGCATGGCCCGCCAGTGCTTCGTCGGCACTGTTGTCGATGACCTCCTGGAGGACATGCAGCGGGTTAGCCGTGGAGGTGTACATGCCCGGGCGCTGCTGCACGGGCTCCAGGCCCTTGAGCACGCGGATGGAGGCTTCGCTGTAGGACGGAGGAGTTCGGGTTGCCATGGGAATCGTGGATCAGACAAAGACATTGTGGACGAAGGCCAGGGGGTGTCCGTTTGCCCCCTGCCGTTGCGCTGGTGCGAAAACTTATCCCCACGGGATGGGGATAGGACACCAGGCCGAAAGCCGAAAACCCTGATTTCATGCGGCCCGGCTCGGGTCTGCCCAAAAATTCAGCAGCGAGGCGGCTGGCTGAAAAGACGTTGACAAGACTTGACAAGACACAAGACCGCACCGGGCCTATCTCGACGAGTTCAAGCGGCCGGATTTTAAGAGCCATGCCCGGCGGCCTGCCCGGCTTGGGTCGAGTGGAGATCGGTTGGCGGCAAGCCAGGCCGGACCGATTCTGCTTGAATGTCGCGACGCCGTTCACGCGCAACACACCTATGACCCTGCCCTCGCACCATCCTGGCCTCGACGCAACCGATGCACGGCATGCGCAACTCGCGCCTTCGCACTGGGTGCTGCGCTTTGCACCACTCATCGCACCCGCCGCCTCGGTGCTCGACGTGGCCTGCGGCAGTGGCCGCCATGTGCGTCTGCTGGCCGAGCGTGGCCATGCGGTGCACGCGGTGGATCGCGATGCCGAGGCCGTGGC
>DAIAZB010000392.1 GCA_027443745.1 Thiomonas sp.
AACGCAAGGTGCCGCCATGTGGGCGGCGCCATCAGATCGGCGAATCGTCCCGGCAAAGCCTGCAGGGACGGTTGCGAGGGCGACTCAGACTTCAACGGCTTTGAGGATCACCACGTCTTCCAGCGGCACATCCTGGTGGCCACCCTTGCCGCCGGTTTTCACGCCCTTGATGGCATCCACCACGTCCTGGCCTTCCACCACCTGGCCGAACACGGCGTAGCCCCAGCCCTGGGAGGATGGCGCGGTGTGGTCGAGGAAGGCGTTGTCGGCGACGTTGATGAAGAACTGCGCGGTGGCCGAATGCGGGTCATTGGTGCGGGCCATGGCCAGGGTGTAGCGTTTGTTCTTCAGCCCGTTGTTGGCCTCGTTCTGGATCGGCGCCTGGGTGGGCTTTTGTTTCATGCCGGGCTCGAAGCCGCCGCCCTGAATCATGAAGCCGTCGATCACGCGGTGGAACACGGTGCCGTCGAAGTGGCCGCTCTTCACATAGGCCAGAAAATTGGCAGCGGATTTGGGAGCTTTCTCGGCGTCGAGTTCGATGCGGATGACGCCTTTGTTCGTGTGCAGTTCAACCATGATGGTCCTTGTTTACTTGAGAAGAATGGCTTGTTTGATGACGACTGGCGTGCCCGGCACGTTCTGCATCGGGCCGTCGTCGCGCGTGGCGACCTTGGCGATGCGGTCCACCACATCCATGCCCTTGATGACCTGGCCGAACACGGCATAGCCATGGCCGTCGGGTTGAGGATAGTCGAGCGAAGCATTGTCGACGAGGTTGATGAAGAACTGCGAGGTGGCCGAGTTCGGGTCGGAGGTGCGCGCCATGGCAATGGTGCCCCGCAGGTTCTTCAGCCCATTCTTGCTTTCCAGCGGAATCGGTGGGCGAGTAGGCTTTTGCTGCATGCTGGTGGTGAAGCCACCACCCTGGATCATGAAGCCGGGAATGACGCGATGGAAGATGGTGCCGGCGTAGAAATCGTCCTTCACGTATTGCAGGAAGTTGGCCACGGTCTTGGGCGCGCGCTGGGAGTCGAGTTGCACCTCGATGGTTCCCATGGTGGTCACCAGTTCGACGCGCGGCGGCGCTTCGGCCTGCACGGCGCGGGTGGTCAGCAGGGTGCCGCCAAGCAGGGCGGCTGCGCTCCGCAGCAGGAGCCGGCGTGAGCCACCGGCCGCCATGAAGGAGGTCGAGGCGCGGGGGGATAAGTCAGTCATGAAAGCACTCCTGCGTGGAAAAGGCGCCACTGGCCATCCTGCTTGGCCCAGTAGTCACGGTAGGTCATGGGTTCGGCGCCTTGCTGACCGCCGTATTGCACGACCAGCAATTCATGTGCGCCCTGGTAGTAGAGCACCGTGGCTGCGGCCAGTTCCGGGCGCCGCGTGGCTGCCGGACTGCCAGGCTCGGCAGGGGCTTGGGCCAGCAGTTTGCGCACGCGGGCGCGCTGTGCGGCCAGTTGCGCTGGCGAAAGCCACTGCACATGCGAGGTGATGACGACGGGGGTGGCGCCCGGCTCGATGCGCGTCATGAGGGCGGTGATGTCGGGGTTGGACAGCACCACGCAACCATCGCTGTCGAGCGGCGGGCGGGCGTAGCTCGTCGGCGGCACCCCATGCAGCCAGATGCCGCCGCCGGTGCGACCCAACAGCCGATCCCAGGCGTTCGGATAGTTCAGCGGCATGGCCCCGGCGCCATAGGTGGCATTCAGCCAGCGTCGGCCCACTTCGCGGGTGATGAAATAAATGCCCAATGGGGTTTTCATGTCACCGGCACGCTGCTTGTCGGTGCCCAACTTGCCCTGGGTGATGTAGTCGTTGGCTTCAAGGCTTAAGGAGCCGTCGGCATCGCGGCGGAAAAGATACAGCCGCGATCGGCTGGTATCCACCAGGATGGCGTGCTTCACCCCGGGGGCCAAGGCGACGAAATTGCTCGGCACCAGCCCAGGTGCGGGTGCCTGGGCGAAGGCGCGCAGCCGCTGGCGGGCCCCGTTCACCAGCGCCGCGAGCCGGGCCGACTCCGCCTGCTGTGCCGCGCTGCCGGGCGCCGAAGGCACATCGGCAAAGCGTCGCAGCCGGCCCGCTTCGGCTTGCAGCAAGTCGCCGCGCAACAAATGAGCCAAGGCGAAATTCGGGTACCGCTTGACCAGCAGGCCACTGCGGTGCAGGGCCTCGCGCAGATGCCCTTGGGCAACGAGTTGGTAGATCGCGATCAACTCGACCTCGGCGCGATCATCGAAGCCCTGGCGCATCAAAGCCTGCTGGCCTTGACCCAGCAGCGAGCGCGAGGCCGAGGGAGCGGTGATCGGCACGAGACGCCGAGAAGGCGTGGGCGGCAACCCTCGATCGACGAAATCGGGTCGGAACTCCTCGGCACGCACCCCCATGCTAACCAGCAGCACGGTCAGCAACCATGCCAGGACCTGCGCGATGTGGCGGCGCCGGGTTCGCAGGGGTTGGTTCATGCGGGGAAGCGACTGGGGCCGGGACCTGGTGAGCACGTCTGCTCGGAGGGCAGTTTCAAGCGCTCAGGCCACGATTTCCTGCACGATCAGCCAGCGTCCGTGCACGCGCTGGAATTCCAGGGTCTTGGGACTGTCGAAATTGAGTGCGCCCGAAGTGTAGATCTGGCGGAAATGCGCGGTGGCCTTGTCGCCATCGATCTTCACCTGCAGGTGTTTCACATCCACGGTGATCTTGGCTTTGTCACCAATGCGGGCCTTGCGCTGTGCCATCCAGACCTTGCGCGACTCGTTACCTGGTGTCTGGAAATTCGGCGCATAGCTGTCAAAGTAGGCACTCAGATTTTTCGATGCCCAGGCATGCGCCCAGGCATGCACGGCAGCGTCCACCTGCGCCGGGCTCGCGTCAGCCGCAACAGCCTCTGGTTTGGCCTCGGTGGCTGCTGGTTTTTCAATGGGTTTGGACGCCGCCTCCAAGGCCGGCTTGATCGTCGCCGTGCTGACTGCGGCCACCACGGTTGGTTTGGGCACTGGTGCCGGCCGAACCTCCTCAGGCGCTTTTACCGAGGTGCCAGGGGCGGGCTTGGCCTCCTCGTGCGGCACTGCACCGGCCGCCATGGCGGTTGATCTTGCCGCAGCCTGTGGCTCTGAGCCCTTGCTGAAGAGCTGGCGTATGAGAGCCAGCTTGGTTTGCGTGGTGCCGTTCTTGCTGCCGTCGAGTTGCAGTGCTTTTTGGTATGACTGGCTGGCCAGTTTGGCGTAGACATCTCCCAGGTTCTCGAAGGCTGTGGCGTAGCTGGGGTTGGTGCGGATGGCCATGTCCAGCGCAGCCCGCGCCTTGTCGTACTGGCCTTGCTGGGCATACAGCACAGCCAGGTTGTTGTAGGGCTCGGGCAACTCGGGGTACTGCTCGGTGAGTTGGGTGAACGCCTGGATGGCGTCGGTCGTCTTGCGCTGCTCGGTGAGAATCACGCCGCGCAGAAATTTGTACTGCGGATCTTTGGCGTTGGTGGCGATCAGCGCGTCGACCTGCGTCAGCGCTTGTCCCAGTTTGCCGGCGGCAACGAGTTGCTGCACCTCCGCCAGGCTGTCGGCCATGGCTGCTGCGGGGGCGACGCTGCATGCGAACCCCGTCGCGAGCCCGAGAACCGCCAGCAGGTACGTGAGTTTGCGCAGGAGCGGCTTCGTCTGGAAGTGGTGGACGTGTGGCATGGGTTCAAGTTGGCTCGGGCTGTGCTAAGTTTTTGATTTTATCCGGGCCTGCCTGCCGGCTTGCCCCGTTCTTCCCCATCCATGCAGCAGCCTCCTGCAACACCCTCAACGTCCGGTGCGGCGGCGGCACGACATTCCATGACCTTGCAGATTTACAACACGCTGTCGCGCGAGAGGCAGCCGCTGACCCCCATCGATCCCGGCCATGTGCGCCTGTATGTCTGCGGCATGACGGTGTACGACTACTGCCATCTCGGCCACGCGCGGGTGATGGCGGTGTTCGATCTGGTGCAACGCTGGCTCAAGGCGCGTGGACTGCGCGTCACGTATGTGCGCAACATCACGGACGTGGACGACAAGATCATCCGTCGCGCGGTTGACAGTGGCGTGAGCGTGCGCGAGATCACCGACCGCTTCATCGCTGCGATGCACGAGGACACCGACGCGCTGGGCATCGAGCGCCCCACGCACGAGCCGCGCGCCACGGATTACATCCCACAGATGCAGCACCTCATCACGCGCCTGATGGCCAAGGGTCTGGCCTATCAGGACTCCGCGGGGGACGTCGACTACGCCGTGCGCGCCTTCCCCGGCTACGGTCGGCTCTCGGGCAAGTCGCTGGATGAACTGCAGGCCGGCGAGCGCGTGGAGATCGACCAGGCCAAACGCGATCCGCTGGACTTCGTGCTGTGGAAGCGAGCCAAGGCGGAAGAGCCCGCCGAGGTGAGATGGACTTCGCCCTGGGGCGAGGGGCGGCCGGGTTGGCATCTCGAATGTTCGGCCATGAGCTCTGCGCTGTTGGGTGAGCATTTCGACATCCACGGCGGCGGCGCCGACCTGCAGTTCCCGCATCACGAGAACGAAATCGCGCAGAGCGAAGGCGCCAGCGGCAAGCCTTTCGTCAACCTCTGGATGCACAACGGCTTCGTGCGTGTGAACGACGAGAAGATGTCGAAGTCGTTGGGGAATTTTTTCGCCATCCGCGACGTGCTCAAACTGTTCGACGCTGAAACCGTGCGGTTTTTCATCATTCGAGCGCATTACCGCAGCCCGCTGAATTACTCGCAAGACAATCTGCACGACGCCCGCCATGCCCTGGCTCGGCTGTACACCGCATTGCAGAACTTTGCCGATGTTCCCGCTGCGCTGGACTGGAGCCAGCCGGCGGCGCAACGCTTCGGCGCGGCGATGGACGACGACTTCAATACCCCCGAAGCCCTGGCCGTGCTGTTCGAGCTCGCCAGCGAAGTCAATCGCAGCGCCAGCGCGGCGCTCGCTGGCCTGCTCAAGGGCCTGGGGGGCACGCTCGGCCTGTTGCAGCAGGTGCCGCAGCGCTTTCTGCAGTGTGGCGCGAATCAGGTTGACACCGGCTGGATCGAGACGCAGGTGCAAGCCCGTGCCGCCGCCAAGAAGACGCGCGATTTTGCCCAGGCCGACGCGATTCGGGCAGCGCTGCTGGCGCGCGGCATCGTGCTCGAGGACAAGCCGGGTGGCGTCACGCTGTGGCGCCAGGCCTGAGATGGCAACAGTGAAAGCCACGACCATGAACCTCCCGGATTACTGGGACGAGGCCTGCGCGCAGTTGATGCGGGCCGATCGGGTGATGCGCAAGCTCATTCCACAGCATCGGGCCACGCAGCTGCAAAGCCGTGGCGACGCCTTTCAGACCCTGGCGCGTTCGGTCGTCGGCCAGCAGATCTCCGTCAAGGCGGCCCAATCGGTGTGGGAGCGGCTGCTGACGCAAGTCGGCGCAGTCACGCCACAAGGCATTCTGGCCCGCGAGATTGCCGCGTTGCGGCTGGCGGGGCTGTCGCAGCGCAAGTGCGAGTACTTGCGCGACCTGGCCGCCAAGTTCGACGCCGGCGAGGTTCACCCCGGACAGTGGGATGAGATGCCGGACGAGGCCATCATCACCGAGCTGGTCGCCATCCGCGGCATCGGTCGCTGGACGGCCGAGATGTTTCTGATGTTCCACCTGATGCGCCCGGACGTGCTGCCGCTGGACGATCTGGGTTTGCAGCGCGGCATCAGCCTGGGCTATTTTTCCGGCGAGGCCGTCAGCCGCAGCGAACTGCGCGAGGTGGCCGCCGCCTGGGCGCCCTGGCGTTCGGTCGGCACTTGGTATATTTGGCGCAGCATCGATCCGGCCGTGGTCGACTATTGAATCGCACCGAGCATCACCACAGAACCGACGCCAGCAGCGCGGCCATCACCGGCCCGCCACACATGGCGCTTGCGCCGTTTCAAGCGGACGGCATTGCAAAGGGGTTGAACCATGAGCAAGAAAGTTTTTCTCGACTTTGAGCAGCCGGTTGCCGAACTGGAAACCAAGATCGAAGAGCTGCGCTATGTGCAGGACGAATCGGCCGTCGATATTTCCGAAGAAATCAGCCGCCTGCAGAAAAAAAGCCAGCAGCTGACCAAAGATCTGTACGCCAAGCTCTCGCCCTGGCAGGTCACGCAAATTGCCCGCCATGCCCAGCGTCCCTACACACTGGACTATGTGGCGCAGATGTTCACCGATTTCCACGAATTGCATGGCGACCGCCACTACGCCGATGACCTGTCGATCGTCGGCGGCCTGGCGCGCTTCAACGGCCTGGCCTGCATGATCATCGGACACCAGAAAGGGCGCGACACGAAAGAGCGCGCGCTGCGTAATTTCGGCATGACCAAGCCCGAGGGATACCGCAAGGCGCTGCGCCTGATGAAACTGGCCGAGAAATTCAACCTGCCGGTGCTGACCTTCGTCGACACCCCTGGCGCCTACCCCGGCATCGACGCCGAGGAGCGCAACCAGTCCGAGGCCATCGGCCGCAACATCTTCGAGATGGCGCAGTTGCAGGTGCCCATCATCTCCACCATCATCGGCGAGGGCGGCTCGGGCGGCGCGTTGGCCATTGCCGTGGCCGACCATGTGCTGATGTTGCAGTACTCGGTGTACTCCGTCATCTCCCCCGAAGGCTGCGCCTCCATCCTGTGGAAAAGCGCCGAGCGCGCGCCCGAGGCGGCCGAAGCGCTGGGCCTGACCGCTCACCGGCTCAAGGCGCTGGGCTTGATCGACAAAATCGTGAACGAACCTATCGGCGGCGCGCATCGTGACCCGCTGGCCATGACCGCCAGCCTGAAGCGCGCCCTGGCCGAGAGCCTGCGCCAATTCCAGGGCATCAAACCGGCCGATCTGGTGAAGCAGCGCTACGACCGTCTTTGTGCCTTCGGCAAATTCCAGGACACCAAGTCCACGCGCTGAAGCGCTCGGCGAACGGGCCCGTCACCGCGGCTCGATGCGCTTGACAACCGTGTCATCTTCCATGTCGGCTGCCCAGGGTTCGCAGGTTGAACCGGCCTTGGTCGCTCTGCGAGGCTTCCTGCACCGGCATGCCGCCCTGGGCGCAAGTGCGGCGCCAGTTGCCATCGCCTTCAGTGGCGGTGCCGATTCGACCGCGCTGCTGCTGGGAGCGCTGCGCATCTGGGGGCCCGAGCGTCTGCGCGCCTTGCATGTGCATCACGGCTTGCAGTCTGGCGCCGACATCTTCGCCGACCATGTACGC
>DAIAZB010000393.1 GCA_027443745.1 Thiomonas sp.
CTGGCCCAGAGTGCCGCACTTGGCCAGCGTCCCCTCGGTCTGCGCGCACAGCGCCACCGAGGTTTTGACCGAACCCAATTCCGACATCGTGGCGGATGCATGTGCACGGCTGGTGTAGTTGCCGTACATGGGGATGGCGATGGCCGCCAGGATGCCGATGATCGCGACCACGATCATCAACTCGATCAGGGTGAAACCCTGCTGAAGATTTTTTTTCATACAACACGCTCCGGAAGTTGCTGACGAATGCCGCACCCAAATCCGAATGCGGCTTCGTAGAAATTTAGGGGTGCAGCCCCGGCATCGGCCCGTCGAATGCCACCTTGTTGCGTGGCCCATTCGTTTTTTCGACGGCCGTGTCTGGCGCTTCAATATCGGAGATCGGCACAGACCTGGCTGGCGCCGGATGAGGCTGTGTGCCGTCTTGGCTATGGCCAACGCAGAACGATTCGCGTTGGCCATGGGTAGGTTTGCTTTTTAACGAAAACAACAACTTAGGTTGGTTCCGTTGTTGTCGGCCCGAAAAATCAAGGCGCTTTTGCTTGATGGCAATCTCGAGTCTCGGCCTTCTTCGTTTCGACAGCATGCCCAACATTGACCGCGACGCCACGTCCTTCATCGCTCGAGGTTGGATGGATGCGGCGCGCCATTCCGGCCGCTGATCCAGTTCTCGCTGGGCCGCCTTCTCGCACTTGTGCCGCCGCACACGCCCTGTATCGTCATCCCATGCCATCGACCGCAACATCACCGGAACTCACCATGCTCACGACCCCCGCCTTCCCTGCCTCCGCTTCGCCGCGGCTCGACATTCTGTCGGACGCCGTCAGGCTGTCCAGTGAACGAAAGATTCGCACCGTTGCTGCCCTGCGCGCCGATTTGCTCGACATCTACCCTGGGTGTGACGACGCCATTCGTGACGCGTTGATGCTGTGGGCGCGCCACGAGGCGTCCAAACGCCTGCACTGACGCGCATCCATGCCGCTGGCAATTTGATTCTTCGCTTGTCCACGCATCCACATTGATGTCCACGCAGCACATCACCCAGACCGTCGCTGGTCTTGTGCTTTTAGACCCTGCCTCCATGATCTTGTCCGCTGGATACGCCGGGCCTTTCGAGGTCGCGCCAATCCAGCCAGGCGGCCAGCTTTACGTCGCCATGCCCGATGGCAGCATGTTCGCCCTTGTTCCCGGCTATGGCTTGAGATCCATTCCCGGCTCCCGTGACTTCATCGCGGTGTCCAGGCCCGACGGAAGCGATGCCGGTGGGCGCATCGCTCTGGTTTCCATCGTCATCATCGGTTGCGAGGCGGATGACGTGGCCGTCGAGGCTTTACACATCATGGGCAAACGCATTTTCAACTGAGCCACCACAAAGCATGTCTTTGCAACAACTGCCTATCGTCTGTCTCCACGTTCTCTGAGGACCCATTCCATGTCCAACGTCTTGCCCCGCCGCATCTACGTCGCCTCGTCGTGGCGCAATCCTATCCAGCCAGAAGTCGTTCGGCATCTGCGCGAAGCCGGGCATGAGGTCTACGACTTCCGAAATCCGGCTCCAGGACAGGAAGGCTTCTCCTGGCGCGAGTGCGGCGGCGCAGCCGCCACGGACGGGCCTGGCGCCGGCGCCCGCACCATCCCCGCCTATCTCGAGGCCGTGCGCTCCGAGCGCGCGGCGCAAGGGTTCGCTCTCGACGAGGCCGCGCTGGAATGGTGCGATACCTGCATCCTGGTGCTGCCCTGCGGACGCAGCGCCCACCTGGAACTGGGTTACGCCGCAGGCCAGGCAAGGATACCTACGTGCTACTCCATGAGGACAAGTTCGAGCCCGAGCTGATGTACTTGCTCAACACGGGCATCACCACCGACATCCAGCAGGTCCTCGACTGGATGACCGCGCGGCAGCCCGGCGACATACGCCGCTGGCACGTTTCCTCTGGCGGGCACTTCGCGCGACCCGCTGGGCTCGCCCTTCGACTGCTGCGCGAGGTCATTGAACTGTGCGTGGCCGCTGGCGCAACCGAGGACGAGATCATCGGCCACACGGTCGAGGAAATCGCCAAGGCGCGCCAGCGCAACGAGTTCGGTGGCGATCCGCTGGCCGTCGGCGGAGAGTGGGCCGATTGCGCGATCCTGCTCAAAATTTTCGCGCACCACGCCGGGATCCACGAGAGCCAGACTGCGCGCGCCAAGCTCGATGTGCTGTGGCGGCGCGCATGGGAACCCGGCGCCAGCGGCGCGCTGTACCGGCC
>DAIAZB010000394.1 GCA_027443745.1 Thiomonas sp.
GCGACCGGCGCCCTGAAGGATGACGACGCGCGCCGCCTTATCGTCCTTCAAGGCGTCGATCTCGGCCTGCAGGGCGGCCAGCAGCGCATCCGACAGGGCGTTGAAAGCCTGCGGCCGGTTGAGGGTGAGCGTCACCACGCCGCGCGCGTCGCGGGTTTTGAGCAGCAGGGGCGTGTCGGTTTGCGTCACGGCGTTCATGGCTTGGTCCTCGGGAATGGTGGGCAAAAGCAGGCGCGGCATGTGGCACGCCTACACGTCAATGGCCTCGTGCGAGCGGGCCTGCTCGCGCAGCGCGAATTTCTGGATCTTGCCGGTGGAAGTCTTGGGTACCTCGCCGAACACCACCTTGCGCGGCACCTTGAAGCCGGCCAGATGGAGCTTGCAAAAAGCCATGATGTCCTCGGCCGTGGCGTGCGCGCCTGGCTTGCGCTCGATGAAGGCGCAAGGCGTCTCGCCCCATGTCGCGTCGGGCATGGCGACGACCGCGGCAACCATCACGGCAGGGTGACGGTACAGCACATCCTCCACCTCGATGCTGGAGATGTTTTCGCCGCCGGAGATGATGACGTCCTTGCTGCGGTCCCTGATCTTGATGTAGCCGTCGGGGTCGACCACCGCCAGGTCGCCGGTGTGGAACCAGCCGCCACGAAAGGCTTCGGCCGTCGCCTGCGGGTTGCCCAGATAGCCCTTCATCATGATGTTGCCCTGGAACATGACTTCGCCCATGGTCTGGCCGTCATGCGGCACCTCTGCCAGGGTGTCGGCGTCGCGCACCGTGGCGCCGTCCTGCAGGTGGTAGCGCACGCCCTGGCGCGCGTTCAGGCGGGCACGTTCAGGCAGCGGCAGCGCTTCCCAATCGGCCTGCTTGGCGCACACCGTGGCCGGGCCGTAGACCTCGGTGAGGCCGTACACATGCGTGAGCTCGAAGCCCATGGCCTCCAGGCCCTCGATCATCGCAGCCGGCGGCGCGGCACCCGCCACCATCGCCCGCACTTGTTGTGCGATGCCCGCCTTCATTGGCGCCGGAGCGTTCACCAGCAGGCCGTGAACGATGGGGGCGCCGCAGTAGTGGGTCACGCCCTCGCTGCGCATGCGCTCGAAAATCGCCTGCGCCTCGACCTTGCGCAGACAGACGTTGACGCCGGCGCGAGCCGCCACCGTCCAGGGGAAACACCAGCCATTGCAATGGAACATCGGCAGGGTCCAGAGGTACACCGGGTGGCGCGGCATGTCCCATTCAAGAATGTTGGAGACCGCGTTGACATAGGCGCCGCGGTGTGAATAGACCACGCCCTTGGGCTTGCCGGTGGTGCCGGAGGTGTAGTTCAGGGCGATGGACTCCCACTCGTGCGCCACGCCCGGCAAGGCATCCGCGGGGTCACCCTCGGCCAGCAGCGCGTCGTAGTCCAGGCTGCCGATGGACTCGCCCTGCATGACGAATTCGGGATCGGGCACGTCCACCACCAGCGGCGCCGGCAGGCCCTGCGTCACGGCCAGGTCCAGCGCCCGGCGCATCACGCCGGTCAGCTCGGCATCCACCAGCACCGCCTTGGCGCCGCCATGCAGCAGCATGTAGGCCAAGGCCTCTGCATCCAGCCGGGTGTTCAGCGCATTGAGCACCAGGCCGGCCAGCGGCACACCGAAATGCGCCTCCACCATGGCGGGCACATTAGGCAGCATCACCGCCACCACGTCGCCACGTCGCAAGCCGCGCCGCACCAGACTGGAGGCCAGGCGGCGGCAGCGCTCGCGCATCTGCCTCCAGCTGCGGCGCAG
>DAIAZB010000395.1 GCA_027443745.1 Thiomonas sp.
GGGTCGTCATGATGAAAAAATCGGAGTTCATCGACACGACTTGAGCTTATGTCGCAGGCGACGACACGTCAAGAAAACATGTCGTCATTCCGGCTAATTATCGACATGACGGCAACGCCACTGGCACGGGAACACGACGGCCCAGTGCCCAGATTCGCCCTGTTCGGCGAGCCAAAGAATTCAGAGGAAAATCAAGGCCTTACAGCGCAAGCTGTGAGGCCTTTTGGCTTTTTCAGGCCCGAAATCGGCGGTTGTCAGTGACTTTGTCAGTGGCATCCGTGTCGCGCACCGTCGGGCGTAGGCCGCGCATGTCGTGCGTGGACCCCAGGAAACAGGCCACCGGAGTTCGACACCAACTGCGCCAAGCTCTTGTTTTTGTTGAGGCGGGCTAAAAAATTGCCACTACAGGAGGGTCATCTGGGTGTCGCGGGTCGGTTTTTGGAGCTTGAGGGCCTGGAACAGGTCGGCCTGTCCGGCGTCGATGCTGGAGATGCCGTCGATGGGTGCGGCGTCGTTGATGCGCACGCGGTGGCGCTGGATGGCGCGCAACTGCTCGAGGGCGCGTTCGGGCGAGACCTCGACGCCGGCGAGCTTGAGGCGTCCTCGCATGACCCGGTAGAGGATCAGGGCGATGAAGCACAGCATCGCGTGGGCGCGGATGCGATCCGGCAACCGGTGGAACACCGGGGCGATCTCGATCTCGGATTTGAGGATCTTGAAGCCGCGCTCTATGTCGGCCAGAGCCTTGTAGCTGGCGACGACCTCCTTCGGCGCCAGGTCGGCCACGTTGGTCACCAGCAGCAGCTTGCCGTCCATGAGTTCAGCTCGCGCCAGTGCCTCGTCGTCGAGGCTGTAGACGAACTGCTCGCTCTTGAGGTCCACGCGCACGATGCGCAGCAGGTGCGATTCGCTGACCTCGTGATAGAAGCGCGCCGTGGCGCCGCCGTCGGAGAGCTTGCGCCCGCGGCTTCTGAGGCCGGCGTCCTGCCCGTCGAGCTTGCCCGCGAGTTGGGCGGCGCGCGCCTCGAGTTCGCGGATCCGCTCGCGCCGCCGGGCGGTCTGTTCCGCAGCCTGGGCTGGGTTGTGCGCCACGACCAGACGCATGCCCTGCCAGCGGGCCTCGTCGATGACCTCGCTGCTGGCGCCCTCGGCCCTGACCTGGAAGGCTTGCAGCATGTCGCCGAACTCGCCGTAGCGCCGCCCGGGCACGGCCAGGATGAACTCCAGCGGCTGGCCGTCCGGCAGGGTGATGCGGCGCAGCTCCTCGATGTTGTCCAGCGAGAGCAGGCCGCGATCGGCTACGACCACCAGGCGGCGGATGTAGCTGTACCGCTCCAGAACCTTCTTGAGCGTGGGCAGCAGCGTCGGGGCCTCAGCCTGGTTGCCCTCGAACACTTCGTGGTGGATGGGCATGCCGTCGGCGGTCTGCACCACGCCGAGCATGAACTGCCGCGCGACGATGCCCTCCTTGGCCATGCCGAACCGGCGCACATCGCCGATCTGCTCACTCAGGCCCTCGGCGCGGATCGTGGTGAGGTCGTAGAACACCAGGGACAGATCCTGGTCGATGAGCGGGCGCAGGAGGTCGGCTACGCAGGCGTCGACGGCGTCGCGGTGATCCATCAGCGCGTCCATCGCCCGCAGCAGTTGCTGGTGGGTCAGGTCGTCGGACTTAAGGCCCGGCATGCTCACCGTCTTCATCCAGCGCAGCACCCCAAGCTTGGAGTCGGCGTCGCACAGCCGGTTGAACACCATGGCGCGGATCGCAGGCTCCACCGGCGCGGTGAAGCGCGCACGTCGGAACACAGCGGCCAGTTCGGTGAAGCCGAGTTCGCGCCAAAGCTGATCCAGGGCCCAGACGTCCCCAAGAGCCAGGGCCGATTCGAACTGCACCTGCGGCGCGGCAGCGTCGCCGCCATCGAGCTTGCGCCCCTTGGCCTGCGCCAGGCGGTTGAGCATCGCGTCGACCGCGCCCCCGTCCTCGTCGAGACGCCCAAGCGTGGCCACCGTACGCTGCCGCGGGTGGCCGGTCTCGTCGCGAAACGCCTCGACGAGCTGGACGTAGCGACGCCCCTTGGACTGGGTGAACTTGAGGAACATGGAGGCGCCAGTGTACAGGAACGTCGCGCTCCGGATGCCTTTACAAAAAGGTCACGAAGTTGCCATTACACGAGACCCGCGGAAAACGCGCGCAAACCCTTGATTCATATAGACCGCACCCCCCGAAAATCGTCGCTTCTGGGCTTCAGATGTCGAACTCTGGTGGCCAGGTCGTCCTGGAGAATGGCGGCCATGGCGGCCGTCTGGCCCAGCACGCGAGATTCAGCCGGCTTTGGTTGGCCCAACTGTCGGTCCGGCCGCAGTCGATCACCCACGGGGTCCCCGATCTCCGCGCTCTAACGGCCGAGGAGCGCGCATCGGTTGTCGCTCATGTTGTCGTCGAGGGCGACGGATTCATCGAGCAGAATGGCGCCCGCCTCTCGTTTGGCGCAGGCGACATCTCATTCCGCAACCTCGCCGAGCCCTCGCGCGTCGTGTTCCAGACCCCAGGCAGCTTCTACGCCATACGTCTGCCGGCAGCGATCATGCGGATCCATCGTGCGGACCAGGCGAAGTCCAGCCATCTTGCACCGCGGATCACGCATGGCGCCGCTCTGCCGGCGGAGATGGCGCATCGCCTGTTGTCCGGTATGACCATGGACGGCTCGTGTGGTGCCGCTGATTTCTACATGTCGTTCGCACTCCCCTGGCTGTTCGCTGCTGCCTATCACGGGGAGGCTGGAGCAGTGCCGGCAATCCGGGCCGCCAATGAAGTGCGCTGGCAGCAAGTTCTTGAATACCTCGAACACCACCTCTACGACGCGGACGAGCTGTCCGCTGGCGCCTGCGCGCGAGCGATCGGCGTTTCGGAACGCTACCTTCACCGGTTGTTCGCTCTACGAGGACTGCGCTTCTCCCGGATCGTCTTGGCCAAGCGCCTCGAGGCCGCGCATGCAATGCTCCAGTGCGAGGCCTTCCGGGAGCAGGCAATCGCCTCCATCGCCTATCAATGCGGCTTCAAGGATCCTGCCCATTTCAGCAGGCTGTTCAGGGCGCGTTACGGGGAGTCGCCAAAGAGTTGCCGCGAGAGAAGTCAAGACACTCGGCGGCAGCGAGTCTGGCCGACTAAGCGCTAGTGAGACGCGCTTATCACACCTGCCGCTGCCCCGTCCAACTTCTCCTTCCTCGGCTGCGTATTCTGATCAAAGCCACCACTGAATCGGGTCCAAGTTCGCCGCGCGTTTCAGTTCAAGCAAACTACCGCTCCCGATACACGTCTGCCAAGACGCGTGCATCGGTCGGACACATCGGTTGGACCTCTGCAGCACTGTTGCCGTCGCGCCAAGTGACCGATCATCGACGCCGCCCCATCAACTTGTCGCGGCTCGGTTGACAGAGCGGTTAAGCATCGCTGCCTGCATAGGCACCTATCTTTCTCCCAACATCCAGAAGACGCTTTACGTCAAATAGCGGCAACCCATACAAGAAACTTGGACTCACCTCATCTGTTTTCTTTCCTGGAGCCGAATGTTGATGAATAGGGAAAAACTTGAGGTCATGATGATCGGGTGCCGAGTCGGCGCGATAGCGCTCCTTTTTTACCCCTGGTTCGTAGAGCATGTACGCATAGTCGGTGAGTGAGCCTATGCGAAGAAGCCACTTCCAGCCCGACCCCAATTCAATCCAAAGATGCCAACCCCTCTCCCTCTTTTCAGTACCAGCCATCTTCCCAAGAAGCTCTGTTGCTACTGTAGAGTGAACGAAGGGAATCAGGTCATCAGAGATGTCCGTAGATTTCTCAAGGTGCCCCCAATCGATTGACATGTGAAAGAGCGAAGCAATGAAGGAAAAAATGCTCGGATGGCGTTTTGCTTCCTCGAGGTGGTCTCGACATACTGGTAGCTGCACCATCATGGCCTGGTTAATGTCGCCAAATGTGGTCGCTGCATAGCAATGGGCTTCTTCACCGCACATCACACAGCCATCCCCTCGACTCAGAATCATGGCTCGATCTACGCTTGTGTTCGCCAGCCGCCCATTGACGAACTCCGTGGGTAATTCGGTTGCCTTTGTCTTTGCCGCGTACCATCGGTTGAAACTTGCTAATGCGTCTGCGGTATTAAGAATCCCGTACAGTGTTTCAGCGTCTTTCACTTTTCGCGTGCACTTGCAGTACTGCTCCGGAGATATGGCAGATTTACTTGGTTGAAAACGGTATGTTCTGATGTACCCACAATCAACCGTTGCTGGAAACACGAGCACCCACTCCCTTTCACGTTCGAGTAAGTAAGCATCAAGACATTCAACCGAGAGCTCTTGCCAGAATCTAGGTTGATGCGTGCAGAGGTCTAGCACAAAAGGGAGGCGTTTCTCGATGGAGTCAAAATTCTTAAATGCGAGCATCGATATCCTCGCCTCAATAATTTCCGCAGTTATTTCAGACGGGTTTAAAGGAGAAAACGCAGAATCAATATTAAGCAAGGGTGGGGTGGACTTCATCATTATATTCAAACTGATTGAGTGACGCTTAACTTGTTTTCGAGTGATAGTTCTACCACATAAACTCTGAATGCCAAATGAATTGCCCTGCAAGTTGCCGCTCATAATCAAGAACCAGCCACAAGTAAAAATAACAAGATGGAAAAATCCGCAGCAGACGGCATATTGGGCTGATGCTATCCATGTGGCACCTAGGTGTAAAGGATACCGTCCCGTCCGAATGGCCACTATCGGGATCGGATGGCGGCCGGCCGCTCTTAGCCGGCACGAGGGTAATGTCCCAGGAAGTGGTGTAAGTCTTTGAGAGCAAGGCAAGGCGCGGAGGGCGTAGCCCGAAGCGGCTTGCCTTGCTTCGGTCGTCCCTGGTGTTGGGGGTGGCCATCGTGAAGTCCGGATAAGGTTGAGGTGCGACCCACCAATCCATATCTGAAGGAAACCACGATGACCAACGCAACTATCGCACTGAACGCGCTCGCTGAGAAGGGAGCCGACATCGACGTGCTGCGCCAGATGGTGCAGTTCATGGCCCAGCGCCTCATGGAGATCGACGTCGAGGGGCGCTGCGGCGCCGGCTATGACGAGAAGAGCGCCGCCCGTCTGAACAGCCGCAACGGCTACCGCGAGCGCACCTGGGACACGCGCGCGGGCAGTGTTGAGCTCAAGATCCCCAAGCTGCGTCAGGGCAGCTACTTCCCCGAGTTCCTGGAGCCGCGGCGAACCGCCGAGAAGGCGCTCACCGCCGTGATCCAGGATGCCTACGTGCAAGGGATCTCGACGCGCTCGGTGGACGACCTGGTCAAGGCCCTGGGCATGAGCGGCGTCTCCAAGAGCCAGGTCTCGCGCTGTGCTGCGAACTCGATGAGCAGGTCGGCGCCTTCCTGAATCGTCAGATCGAGGGCGACTGGCCGTATCTCTGGATCGATGCCACCTACGTCAAGACGCGGGAGGCCGGCCGTATCGTCAGCGTGGCCGTCATAATCGCTGTGGGCGTCAACACCGAAGGCCAGCGCGAGGTGTTGGGCATGAAGGTCGGTGCCTCGGAGGCCGAGCCGTTCTGGACGGAGTTCCTGCGCAGCCTCAACCGCCGCGGCCTGCGCGGCGTCAAGCTCGTCATCAGCGACAGCCACGAGGGCATCAAGGCCGCCGTCTCCAAGGTGCTCAAAGCGACCTGGCAGCGCTGCCGAGTGCACTTCATGCGCAACGCCCTGGCCCACGCCGGCAAGACGCAGCGCCGCATGGTGTCGGCTGCGATCGGCACCGTGTTCGTGCAGGACAGTGCCGACGCCGCTCGTGACCAGTGGCGCACAGTGGCCGACCAGTTGCGGGGCAAGTTCCCCAAGCTGGGAACCTTGATGGACGATGCCGAGCACGACGTGCTGGCGTTCATGACGTTCCCGAAGGCGCATTGGACCCAGATCTACTCGACCAATCCGCTGGAACGATTGAACGCCGAGATCAAGCGCCGCACCAACGTCGTGGGCATCTTCCCCAACGACGCATCGATTACCAGGCTGGTCGGCGCCATGATGCTCGAGCAGAACGACGAGTGGGCGCTCAACCGCCGTTACATGCAGCTTGAGGGCTTGCAAACCCTCTGCGATACTGTCCCAACTCGGCTGTCCGCTGTGGCACGCTGAGTCTCGTGTACCTCAGCCTGTCCGGGCTGTGGACCTACACCACGCGCTGGGACGCGACCGGCACGAGCCCTTCGGTGGCGCGGCGCCTCCAAGACAGATGATCGGACGCATGGCGTGCGGTGACAACCATCGACACCCCTGCCCAGGTAATCGAGCGGTGAGGCCCGTTCGGGCAGCAAGGCGCGACGAATCCTCCCGATGGCAATGCACCATGGCCGAATCAATCACCCTGACACCAGCCTCAGTCGTGGTCAACCCGCCGAACATCGGCCCGTGCGACCACCCCCCAATATCGGCTATCGAAGCTCTGCGCGGCCAGCGCCGGCTGCGCACCGCCGCCATACACCCAGTACTCGCTTGACCCGAGCGTGAACACGCGCACTTGGTGCGGAAGCTGTAGCGTGGGCCAGGTCGCTGGCCGGGCAAGTTGGGCGCTGTAGGGGATCGGGCGTCCGTTGATCGAAACGCCATGCAGGGTGACGTCGACCCGATCACCGGGCACGCCGACCACTTGCTTGAACATCGGCATGCCGCCGCCCGTGCAGTCTCCCTTCATGTAGAAGGGAAATCGCGCCGGCGTGATGTTGGCTGGCGGGCAGAACTCGATGAGCGCGCCCCGCCGGATCACGGTCGATGGCTGGATCGCCGCGAGCCGATAGATGCCGAGAGGTTCGCTTTCCGTCAGGTTCATGCGCCAGCCGGACCCCCAGATGGCGTCCGCTGCGCCCAGCAAACCCGCGACGGTGCCGATGGCAAACAGCATTCGCCGGCGCCATCGACGCGGGGCAACCGGCCGGGGCAGCGCGCGTTCGGACGTGTGGGCGAAGGACATGTCACACGCCTCGTCCGGTCGATGTGGCGCAACCCAGCTTGATGCGCTCCGCCAGCGCCGCGTCGGTGTAGTACTTGATCTTCCGGCAGTAGACCGGCGCGTGCCCAGCGACGAACACCAATTCGTCATCCGGCGGCAACCGCATGCACTCGTCGGCGGTGAGCAGCGGGCGTTGCACGATCTGCTCGTTGGTATTGACGTGCTGCAGCACCACCGCCAGGCGGCTTCCGCTGTACTGGCGCTGGGTATGGCTCACGGTGGCCTGCCCGGCCATCTTCGAGAGCAACTCGGCGGTCTCGACCTTGTTGGGTGCATAGGCCACGCGGATGTGGCAGTTGCTGATGATGGATTCATCCTTGCCGTAGGCCGCGAAGAGCTGGCTCAGATCCTGCACGATCAGCAGCGCCTTGAGGCCGTAGCCTGCAACGAAGGCCAACGCTTCCTGAAAGATGTCGAGCTTGCCCAGCGACGGAAACTCGTCGAGCAGAAGTAGCAAGCGGTGCGGGTAGCGGCTCCTGCCGGCACCGCCTGCATCGAAGTCCATGCCCTCCGTGAGGCGCCGCACCACCTGGTTGATCACCAGGCGCAGCAGCGGCTTGAGGCGATCCTTGTCGCTCGGGGGCACCACCAGATAGAACGCCGTCTTCTCCTTCGCTGGCTTGCCGTCGACATCGATGCCCCCCATGAGACTTTCCAGGGTGAAGTCCGACACGCGAGTGTTGTCGGCGACGATCGGGTCGCGGTAAAGCGAGAGGAATGACAGCGCGGTGGAGAGCACGCCTGAGGCTTCGTTCGGCGCCTTGTTGAGGAAGGACTGGCTGGCCTGCGCCACCGCCGACCAACCGGTGCGGGCGTGCGCGTCCTGTGTCGAGTCGACGCGCTCGAGGGCCACGTCGCGGATGTAGGTCATCACGGCCTGCGAGCCTTCAAGCGGGTCCGTGTCCTCGGCCTGGTTACGCGCCGCGGATTCCTGCGCGATATCACGGATCGGCCCGCCGTCGGACAAAATGGCCTGCACGGTGTGCAGGCAGCGCAGCCGTGCATCGACGCCCCGCGGATCCCAGTACAGCAGCACGAATAGCACCACGCCGGTCATCAGATCGAAACCGGTCTTCGCCCAGTGATCGTTCAGCCCCTTGCCGTCCGGGTCGACGATCATCGTGGCGATGTTCTGCACATCCTTGACCAGATTGCCATCCATGCGAATCTCCTGCAGCGGGTTGAAGCGCGCAGAGTCCGGCGAGCTCGGATCGAACTTGATGGCGCGCTGTCCGAGCACCTTCTGGCGGAATCCGCTGGTCAGTGCCCAGTTCTCGCCCTTGATGTCGTGCACCAGGACCGATTGGTCCCAGTTCAGCAGGGTCGGAATGACGATGCCCACGCCCTTGCCCGAACGGGTCGGCGCGAACACCATCATGTGCTCAGGCCCCTTGTGGCGCAGGTAGCGCACGACGCCCCTGTCTTCCAAGGCTCCGAACAGCACGCCGCCCTTGTTCCCGTCGTCGGGCAGGATGCCCGCGGCCGCGACCTCGGGCGCGCCGGCCCAATGCGCGGAGCCGTGAAGATCGTTGCGTTCGGCATCGGCCTTACGGGTGCGGCGGTAGGCGATGGCGACGGGCAACACCAGGGAGAAGAAGCCCCCGACACCCATGATCAGGTGCGCCCGCTCAAAGATGGTCATCACCGCCGTGCCGAATTCGATCCGGTTGAATTTCCACGTCCAGACCAGGATGTCGGTCGGGCTGTAGAGCAGTGGCCGGATCAGGGGCGTTCCAAGTGCCGGGCTGAAACCCAGCGCCCAGGCGGCGTACTCGGTCGCCGCCCAGGTCGACATCAGCACAATCAGGGCAAACAACCCCAAACCGGTCCAGACGAAGCGGGTGATGTCCTTCTGTGCTTTTGGGATGTGATAGAGGGCGTCAGACGGAGTGCTCATGAGGTATGCCGCGGAGGTTGTGAGGAAACCCTGGCAAAGCAGGCGGACCGACCGGGGTACGGCGATGTCAGCGCTCCATGGCGGCCCTGCGCCCTGCCTGACGAGCGCGTGGCCGCGCCGCCGGCTTGGCGCCATGCTCGCCCGCAGGCGTCCTCTCCTGCCCGGAAACGGCGCGCTCCCGCCGCACTGGCGCCCCTGGATCCCGCCCCTCCCCTTCCGCCGGCATGTGACTCGCATCCTGAACCGCCGACACGCCCAGGTGCTCGAAGGCAACTCCGAGCTTGTGTCTGGCTGATTCCTCGAGGCTGGACACGATCGCCTCGGGCTTCGCGGCCGTGATCGGCTCGACATGGAAATGACTCTCGGTACCGTGCTCCAGGCGTATGGTGCCAGGACGATCGAGATGCGCGAAGACCGGCGTCTCGAATTGGCGCTTGCCCTGCATCACCACACCGCCACGAGCCGGATCCTTCTCCACGCGATAGAGCTTCTCCAGCGTGCCGGGCCGCTTCTCGGCCCACCCAAACCGGTCCTTCATGAGATCGACCACGGCTTGGCGCATCGCATCTCGCTGCTCCTGCATATTGGTGACCTCGCTACGGCCATCATGTGCGGGAACGACGAGGTTTCCCCGAGCCGCAACACCTGCGGCATCCGCCTCGGGTATGCCGACGATCCGGGCATAGCCATGTCCTGACGGGTCGACCAGCAGGGTCTGCCGTTGCGCTGCGTTGAACTCGACCACGTGCCGGACCTGCGATCCATCGGGCGATGACTCGATGCCCCCCTTCCCCTCGAGCCACGCATGATCGGCGAACAGATTCTCGGCGAAGGTGTCGTATTCGCCCGTGGAGATCTCACGCGACTCGATGATCTTCGCCTGCTGCGGCTTCTGCGCCGACAGCCTCTCCACAAGCCGCGCACCGTCGCCGGGCTTGTGCACGAACACCGCGGACACCAGACGCGCCTCCCCCTCGCCGCCCGGCAACCCGTTGTCCGACCGGTCGCTCAGTTCGCCTGGAGCCTTCATGGACTGCACGTGCTCTTGACTCAACTGCAGGCCTTGCTCCTTGCCGAGAACATAGTCCACCGCCTTGCTGGCCTCGGCTGCCGCGCGAAAGATCTCGTTCTTGTCCTTCTTCAGCGCCTCGGCCCACGACTGGATGTAGGCTGTGTGCCGCTGCGGGTCATGCGGAATTCCGCTCTCCGCGGCCATGAACATGCTGAACATCTCGGCGCGCAGCTCCTCGCGCGCGTAGCCCTCGGAGCCGAAGCGGTGATCCCCGGTGATGCCCTCGCGGTTCAGGCGCTTCTCGGCACCGGTGGCGTGGCCGACCTCGTGCAGCAGAGTGCCGTAGTAGCCCCTCTCATCGCTGAACTGACCGCGTGGCGGCAGACATACCGCATCCTGCCTGGGCGAGTAGAAGGCAAACTTGGGGTGTTCCGCGAACTTCAGCCCGTCGCGCTCCATCGCGGCTTTGATCTGTTCCCCGCGCTGCACGACGTCGAAGCGCGGCTTGGGCTTTGGTAGGGGCTCGACCCCGAGGTCCGTGCACTGCTCGACGTTGAACACGGTGAAGGTCCGCCCGACAACCGAGTCGAGGGCGCGCGCCTGCTTCCAGTCCAGGGGAAGGTTCTCGCCATTCTTGTACTGAGCGATCTGCAGATCTGCGGTCCTGGCGCTGCGTGTGGGTGCCTTGTCTGTCGTCATGCCAATCTGCACGGTGCCATCGCGCTCGCCGAACACCTTCACCCGCATGCCGTTGAGCCTGACGCTGACATCGCGACGCTCCCAGAATGGCTGCTCCTTCCAGAGTTCCGCCGGAGTACCGCGCTCGCCCTTCCTGACGCGGCCGCCGAGCGCATTGATCTGCTGCACGGTGCCGAAACGCGGATCAGCGAAACCCCGGTCAAGTTGCTCCATCATCAGCATCAGACGGTTGCCACCGCGGTACTCGCGGCCTGTGCTCATGTTGCGGGGCAGCCCGTGATCCAGCGACTGCCAGGGCTTGTCCCAGGGGATTTTCCCGGCGTCCAGAGCCTCGACCAGCTTTGCCGTGATCTCCTGGCGCAGATCGCGTTGAGCCTTGTGCTCCGGCGCCGCGACAGGCTGCTCAGGGGCGTGCTCGTCAGCCATGCCTGGCCTCCGTCGCCTCATCATCGAAATCAGCACCGAGCTGGCGCTCGGCGGCCTTCCGGTCGGCCGCATCGACAGGAGCGAACTGCTCGTTCGGTTCGCCGTCGACGCTGTGCTGCGCATCGGGATGCAATTGCATGGCGCGCTCCAGGTTGAGGCCCGCCACATCGGGCCAATACCCAGCCTCTGCAAAGCGGGCCCGCTCACCCGACCGACCAGTCCGATCAAGACTGGCGCTGAACCTGAGTCAGGTTCGGCGGCCACCTGCCGGCGCTCCCCTTGTCCTCAAGCGGACCCGCAAATGACCGGCTTCGGCCCCAGACCGTGCCCAGGCAAGACCGCTGCCGTCGGGTGGCGAACACCCGATCAACGCCTCAGGTGGCGTTGATGCCATCCCGTACAGCGCGAAGAATCTGATCCGACAGCTCGGGATCGGCGCTCGCGGTCGCGCGTGCCAGGATGAGCCCGCCGACCATCGCCGCAAGCGATGCGATCGCCCGATCGCGCTGCGCCTCTTGAGCCTTCCGACTTGGCTGTCTCATCGGGAACAGCCGCGCAAATTGGTCAATGTAGTGGCGCATCCCCTTGGCCAACACCCCGGCCAGCGGTTGCCCTGAACGAGCAGCGTCCACCGCGAGCGCTGCAACAGGGCATCCAACTGCCGGGGCATCGCGATGCGCTGCACTCAGGTATTGGGCGATGCGCTCAGCCGCGCCATCTCCAGGGTCGGTGCCGCCGGCGACATCAGCAATCCGCCAGTTGAACGCAGCCTCGCAGGCCGCGAGAACCAGCGCCTCCTTGCTTTCGAAGTGCCGATAGAACGCACCATGGGTCAACCCCGCCGCGCGGCAAACGTCCGAGACTCCCGTGGCCTCGACGCCACGTTCTCGCAGCATGCGGGCCGCAGCCTGAATCAGCTCCTCCCGATGACGCCGCACCACCTCCTGCGTGACTCGCATCCCCACCCCGTTGATGATCAACGTCAGCATTGTATGTATGATGATGAACATAATCTTTATCGTGGGACGTCATGCAACACTATCGAAGAATCGTC
Organism: Thiomonas sp.; assembly: GCA_027443745.1. Next base: position 12,136 of record DAIAZB010000395.1, read on the forward strand.
ATCACCGGCATGGGCGTCGTCAGCCCGCTCGGTTGCGGCAGCGAATTGACCTGGCGCCGACTGCTCGCGGGGCATTCGGGCATTCGCACACTGCCGGAGGCGTGGACGCGCAAACTCCAGGTCAGGGTAGGCGGTCTGGTTCCCGATCTGGCGTCCGATCCCGAGGGCGGATGGGACCCCACACGCGTCACCGAGGCAAAGGATTTGCGCCGGATGGATCGCTTCATTCCATTTGCACTCGATGCCGCCGACCAGGCACTGCGCGAAGCAGCCTGGCCCGAGGGCGACGGTGCGCGCGCCGAGCGCTGCGCCACCGTGATTGCCTCTGGCATCGGTGGTTTCAGCGCCATCGCCGAAGCTGTCCGTACAACCGACGCGCGTGGCGCAGACCGGCTGTCGCCGTTCACCGTGCCGTCCTTCCTAATCAATCTCGCGGCCGGGCATGTATCGATCCGTCATAGGCTCAAGGGCCCGCTGGGAGCGCCTGTCACCGCATGCGCGGCTGGCGTTCAGGCCATCGGCGACGCCATGCGCCTGATCCGTGTCGGGGAGGCGGACGCCGCCGTTTGCGGCGGCAGCGAAGCTGCCATCCATCTTGTCAGTCTCGGCGCCTTCGAGAGTGCGCGAACGCTGTCGGGCGGCCACGCAGATGCGCCCGAGCGGGCTTCGCGTCCCTTCGATCGCGACCGCGACGGCTTCGTCATGAGCGAGGGTTCAGCCATACTCGTGCTCGAGGCACTGGACCATGCGCTCGAGCGCGGCGCACGCCCCCTGGCGGAAGTCGTTGGCTACGGAACGTCGGCTGATGCCTACCACATCACGGCAGGTCCGGAGGAGGGTGAAGGCGCACGACGCGCCATGTCCCATGCCATTCGGGACGCAGGGTTGGAGGCGGCTGACATCGGCCTGATCAACGCTCATGCCACCTCGACACCGGTTGGCGACCGGAGCGAAATTGAGGCCATCAAATCGGTGTTCGGTGCGTCCAGATGCCCCGCCATCACGGGGACCAAGGCGGCCACCGGTCATCTGCTCGGCGCGGCGGGAAGTCTGGCCGCGGTTTTCGGCATTCACGCCCTGCGTGAACAGATCGCGCCGCCAATTCTCAACCTCGAACAGCCCGATCCGGCAGCCGTCGATCTCGACTTCGTGACCCTTGCGCCGCGGCCGCTGTCGCTGGAGCACGTTCTGATCAACGGCTTTGGATTCGGAGGCGTCAACGCCTCACTCGTCCTGCGGCGTTGGGCATAAGGACCTCAAGGTCGAACCGAACCGCCTCCTGAGCAGCAGCGGCAATTCCTGGCGGATAGGAATCGATCTCTGTGGCGGGTTGAAATCAGAACCGTCCGGGCGCTTACCGGGAAGTGCTCTCTCAACCCAGCCCCATATCCTGCTCTGGGGCCCTTGAACGCCCCCGCATCGGAACCCGCTCAGGTGGCTCGATCCGGCGCTCCTCAACCGGCTCCTGCGCGTGCCCGGTCGACTGCTCTCGCTCGATTTCCACGGATGTCTCGCGCGCGTCTTGGTCGTGCTGGCGCTTTTCCATTGCTTCATCGATGTTGCGGGTGCGCAGCTGCTGCTGCAGTTGCTCGCGCTCTCCCTCGATCTTCGCCAGCATGTGCTGACGGACCTGCGCGCCCAGTGGCGTGAGGCGATCGTTGTCGTCGATCAACGCCATATCGCCCGAGGTGAGTGCTGCGCGCTCGCTGGGCGTCAGCCCGCCGGGAGCGCCGGCACGCTCCAGTGCCTTCTGCGCTAACAGGTCCACCCTGGCCAGAATGGCCTCGCCAGCCATGTGTTCCTGGTCCACGGCATAGCGCCGACCTTCGCCATGCGCTTGCGTTGCCGCGGCGGGTTCGATCGCCCCAACCACGCCCCGTGCAGACAGACGCACGTCCTCGTCGGCCTCCGTGCTCTGCAGCGCCTGCAATCGGCCGAGTTGCCAGACCTGCCGCAGCTCGGGGTTCTGCACCTTCAGCCCCAGGTGACCGGCGAGCTCGGCTGCACGCTCCTGGAACTCGCGGCTTCCGGTGAGCTGCAGACCCTTGTCCATGTCGTACTTCTGCTCAGCCAGACGCAGCGCCGCCTCGATCTCGCGGTCGTCCATCCTGTAGAGATCAACGCGTGCGCCCCGATCGCTCATCACTCGCTCCCCATCCCGGGCGTAATGGATGGCTTTCTCTGGCGCATTCTCGATCTCGTGCGTCAGGCCGTCCAGAGCCGCCGGGTCCAGCGGGGCGACACGTCGCCCCTGAATCGTGTCCGGGCAAGCGGGGCGACGGATTTCTTCCTCCAACATGCGCGACGCGATGGCATCGGCCCCGGCACGCTCCTCAAGAAAGTGGCGCAGCGTCGGCACCGGCGGAAGGTCCTTCTGCATCGCCTTCCGCTCAGCGCTCTGCCGCCGTTGCAGTTGCTCGATCTGCCTGGCGATCTCGAACGCAACGAGGTGCTCGCGGCGCTCGGGGTCGAGCGCGCCCAGCTCAGTCGCCTTGTCCGCCCGCATCTGGTCGAAGCCTACGAAGACCCGCTCGCGCTCGATCTGTTGAGTGCGGGCCAGTTCACTCAGCGCCTTGGCCCTCAGTTCCCGCGTCGGCGCCGCCAGGTCGCGCCACGCTTGCAGCAGACTTTCCTCGCTGGAACGTGGGGCTTCCCGATCATCCAGCATCCCCTCACCGGCCCCTTGCTGTGCCATGGGCGCTGGCGGGTGCTCGCGCTCGACAGCCTCCGCGGCCTGGTTCAACTCAGCGAAGGAATCGTCAGGCGTCGCAGCGTGCCCAGTTGAGTCCATGATGGTCGCAGGCGTCCCCGCCTTACCCTCCTGTCCGGTCGACAGCGTCGCAACGGCACCCTGATACTTCTCGACCAGATCGGGGTAATCGGCGAGCACGTCCGGTGGAGGCAGGGTGCTCTGGACGCCGTCGATCCGATGCCCAGGGGAGTTCAGGAACAGGGCGTTGTTGACCGCGGCCCTGTGCACGTCGTCGACCGCGCCTTCCGGCGATGGCGCATCCGAGAATGCGTGGTGGGTGCCCAGGCGAACCTCCCATTGCCGTCCGTGGTTCTGCAGGCCGACCACTTCCGCGCGTTTGCGGAATTCGTGAAGGGTCAGCTCGTGCGCGAGGCCCTGCGCTCGCTCGCCAGCCACGAGGCGCTTCTCGACGTCACGCTGAACCTGGGTTTGTTCCATCACTGCCTCCAGTTGACTTGTCTTTGCCCCCGCCGGGGGCGGAGGGGTATCTGGCTGCTCGCGTCGCTCCCTTGCTTCGATCCGCTGATTTGTCGGCTGCGGCCGATACCGCTCCGGGATACGTGACTCGAAGTCTGGCACTCGCATAGCGCCTTGCATGGCGTTGCACACGGCCGTCGCGCCACCATCGCGGAGCTGATCGCGCGCGTCGTAGCCAGGCGGGGTGATGCCGCCCGGCCTGGCTGGCAGCACGATCGACGTTCGGCCGGCGCCGAGAATCCTGGCGGCCTGAAGGGCAAAGCTTTGCCCCTTGTAGGCGGCGCGTTCGCCGTCGTTGTCGGCGTAGATCACGACGTGGCCATGCAGTTGCTCATGCAAGCTGCGCGCGACGTCGGGCAGGTTCTGGGCCGACAGCGCCGCTAGGACTGGTAGTCCCGTGGCTTGGTGGATGGCCAGCGCGGTGCCGATACCTTCGCAAATCACAACCTTTGGGGCCTGCCTTGCAGCCTCGTAAGCGCGCAGCGGCGCCTCAACGTCGGAGCCGTCGATGGGAATGGCTGCGAACGCGCCACGAGTTGGCGTGCCGCTGACGAATCGCTTATCCGGAGATACGCCGGCCTCAGCCCAGGCAATGCGCTGCATGCCCACCCAGGATGGCTCGTTCGAGGCGTCGATCGCCAGCACGGGGACGAGCAGCTGCGCCCTGCCCTGCCGCAGACCAGCGGGGTCGAGCAGAGGGCGCTCGAGATAGGGAAACAACCGCGGTTCGTGCGCTTCCTCCCAACGCGCCAGAGCGTCCTGCAGAGCCTCGCGCTGACGTGTGGCCTGCGCCTCACGCCACGCCTGGCGGTCGGCTTGAAACCTGGCATGCTCCTCCGGGGTCAGTTCTCGGACCCGTTCAGGCCGGAAGTAGACCGGCCTGCCCTCAGCCTTGAAGTTCGTCACCCAGCCGGTGCCATTGGCGCGCAGCAAATAGGCCGCATCACCTCTGCCCGACGGCTGTTCGCCAACGTCGGCACGATGGATGCGCCCATCCACCTGCAGGCGCGTCGGATCGATCAGGACGCCCTGGGTCCGAGGGAAATCGACGAAGCTTGGCAGATTCACGTCCGGCATGCCGCACCACCCAGATTTCCGTCATCCTCGTCAACGTCTGGCGCGCATCCCAGTTCCTTGCGCATGTTTCGCTCCGGGTCGAGGCCCCGATGTCGGGCCGATTCCTCGACTCTGCGGTGCGGGCCCAGCGTCAGGCGGCGCGTTCGACGTGAAAACCTCCACTGGGGGACCACCCCCGTACCGAGACAACCTCCTCGACCCGACGCCCCTGCGCAGTTCGCTTGATCGACACCACGACATTCACCGCCTCTGCAATGAGTTCCGGATTGGGCGGAACGCCAGCTTCCTGAATAAGCTGGCCAACGCGGATCAGGGCCGCGCTGGCATCGTTCGCATGAACGGTGCCGACACCACCCGGATGCCCGGTGTTCCAGGCCTTGAGCAGCGCGAGGGCGCTGCCATCGCGCACCTCGCCCACGACGATACGATCCGGCCGTAGGCGCATCGTGGCGCGCAGCAGGCGCGTCATGTCGGTGTTGTCGCTCGTGCGCAGGAACACGACGTTCTCGGCATTAACCTGCAATTCCCGGGTGTCCTCGATCACAACGACCCGATGACCAGCATCGAGTTTCGCGACAGCATCGAGAACGGCATTGGCAAGCGTCGTCTTGCCTGTACCTGTGCCACCGCTCACCAGAATGTTCTGCCGAGCAGCGACGGCCTCCTGGATCGCCGCGCATTGCTCGGCAGTCATGATCGCCTTAGACACGTAGTCGTCGAGGGTAAAGACCAGGGTCGCCTTCTTGCGCAACGCGAAGCTGGCTCGTTCGACGAGCGGCGGAACCAGCGCCTCGAACCGACTTCCGTCCAGCGGCAGTTCGCATTCGAGGATCGGGCGCTCAGGGGTCACCACGGTGTCGAGCATCGCGGCGACGGTGTTGACGATCGTGAGCGCCCGCACGGAGTCGATCCGCCCAACGCACGCCATGCCGCTGCCGAGGCAATCGACCCATAGCGTGCCGTCCGGATTGAGCATGATCTCGACGACCAGCGGGTCCGCCAGAAGCGTCAGGATTTCTGCGCCCATGGCACGCCGCAGCGCCTCCGATTGGCGGGTGTGGGTTTGGTCGGCCGCCCTGATCACTTCACGTAGTCCGCATCGGCGCCGCCGAGAGTCTTGGCCGCTGCGATGTCGATCCGGCGGTTACAGCAGCTGTCGAGTACCAGGATATCGTCCTGGCTCATCGGCGGCATGCCAAACAAGAGTGACCTCGCAAGAGGCGGCATGAGTCTCTTCGCGGCACCGCGTCGTGTGCAGACGCTGATGCAGTGAACCCTATCGACGCGCTCCACGAAGAAGAGTCTGCCCGCGCTTGCCATGTTTACTCCAGTTTGCGGCCAGTCGTGCTGGTTATGCCCGGACTCTGAGGGGTGGGCCCTCAGCAGTGACGGAGGCGACAAGGGCGCCGCGCGGCACCGCATGTCGGCCGCCACCAAGTGTCGTGACGTGGCTCCCTGTGGCCAGCTCGCGGGACGGCTGGTCGTCCAAACGGCTTCGCGGCCGGCATTCTCGAGCCCCTTCGCGACGGCACGATGCAGCCGAGCCGCCCCTTGGATAGCAGGCTTCTAACTCTCGCCACCACACCTAGCGGACGGGGGCAGCGCCTTGATTAAACGAGAGTCGGTAGTCCTTGGCTTCGATGCTGAACTTGTCGCCGAGAAACAGCATGCGGCCGGCACCGAAGTTGGCCTCTGCTTCGATCATCTCGTGACAGTCCGGCGCGAGCGTGACATCGGTGTCACCGAGCAGGAACTCGCTGTGCCAAGGGATGAAGCTGTGACTGATCTCGTGCGTTTGGATCCAACGGTGCTTGATCTCTTGGACCTCTTTATCGATAAGGATCTTGCGGTCGTCGGGCAGCCATAGTCCGCTAAGTTTAGCCTTCTTGACCACTTCGAGAATCAGCGAGGGTTCCTCCGCTAGGCGTTTGCCCGCCACCTTGACGCGGTGTGCGAACTCAGCAAGAGGACCTACGTCGGTCGACGAGTAGTACTTGCGGTTAAGCCGCAGAAGTTCCTGAACCGCCCCGGGTAGGGTTTGATGGAGGCTCCAACCTTTGAGAAGATGGAGACATGAACAAGTCGAACAAGTTTTCGCCCGAGGTCCAGCGCGCAGTGCGCATGGTGCAAGAGCACCGAGACGAGTACCCGTCGCTGTGGGCGGCGGTGGAGTCGATTGCGCCTAAGATTGGCTGCGTGCCGCAGACGTTGCTCGAATGTGTCAAGCGCGATGAGGTCGATTCCGGAGCACGCCCGGGCGTGACCACGGCGGAAGCCCAGCAAGTCAAGGATCTGGAGCGCGAGGTGAAGGAGCTTCGCCGGGCCAACGAGATTCTGAAGCTGACCAGCGCGTTTTTCGCTGAAGGCGAGTTCGACCGCCGATTCAAGTCCTGAAGTCATTCGTTGACGAGCATCGTGATCGGTTCGGGGTCGAGCCGATCTGCAGCGTGCTGCAGATCGCTCCGTCCGGTTATCGGCGACGCGTTGCCCAGGCACGCAATCCGGCACTGCGCAGCGCTCGCGCCAAGCGTAATGCCGAGTTGGTGCCGCATGTCGAACAGGTCTGGCAAGCCAACATGCAGGTCTACGGCGCCGACAAGGTCCGGAAGCAGATGAACCGCGAAGGCGTTGTCGTCGCGCGTTGCACGGTGGAGCGGCTGATGCGCCGGCTCGGGCCGCGCGGCGTGATGCGCGGCAAGATCCTGCGCACCACGATCAGCGACGCCAAGGCGCCGTGCCCGCTGGACCGTGTCAATCGCCGACTATGGTCAGGTGCACCATGAGATGCGCCGCAAGGGCATGACGCTGAGTCTGCTGTGGAAGGAATACGTCGAAACTCACCCGGGCCACCCGAGTTCGACATATTTTTGCGTAAGCCGTTGATCTGCCTATGTTCGGGGAGTCGAAATTGGCACTACAAGGCGATGTCGAAGGGTTCTCGGGTCGGGGTGTCGAGTTGAAGGTGGTCGAACAAGGCGAGCTGCTCGGGGCTCAGGTCGGTCAGGCCGCTGGCGGCGCCTTGGCCTGCGATGCGCACCTGGTGCAGCTGGATGTGGCGGGCGATCTGCAGGGCGCGCTCCGGGGAGTAGGCGCTGCCGCTGGCCTTGAGTTGCATGCGCAGCACGCGGTACAGCACCAGTGCCATGAAGCAGATCAGGGCATGGGCGCGGATACGGTCCGGCAGGCGGTGGAAGACGGGGGCGATCTCGATTTCGGATTTGAGCACCCGGAAGCCTCGCTCGATGTCGGCCAGGCTCTTGTAGCGCGCGATCACCTCGCCCGGGTCGAGGTCCGTGGTGTTGGTCACCAGCAGCAGCTTGCCGTCGTTGAGCTCGGCGCGTTTGAGCGCGGTCTCGTCGGTTTCGTAGGCGAACCGGTCCGACTGCAGATCGACCTTGATGATCGAGCCCAGGTGCGCATCGCTGACCGCGCGGAACAGCCAAGCCTTGGCGCCGGAGTCGCTCAAGCGCCGGCCCTTGAAGCTCGAGCCGGCATCCTGGGCGTCGAGCTTGCCGGCGCGCCGCTCGGCCTGCTGCGTCAGCTCATCGATGGTCTGGCGCCTTGCGGCGCTTTGCTCGGCTGCCGCCTGCGGGTCGTGCGCCCAGACCAGGCGCAGCCCTTGCCAGGACGTCTCACCGATGACCTCGGCCTTGGCCTGCGCGCAGTGCCGGGCCTGTACGTCGCCGAGGATCTCGGCGAACTCGCCGTAGCGCCGCCCGGGTACGGCCAGGATGAACTCCAGTGGCTGCGCCGTCTGGCCGATGCGCACCGTCTGCAGCCACTCCAGGTTGTCCAGGCTGAGCAGGCCGCGGTCGGCCACCAGCACGACGCGCTTGACCGGATACAGGGCCAGGATCTCGTCGACCACCGCGTGCAGCGTCGGCGCCTCTGCCGTGTTGCCCTCCCAGACGCGGTGCGCGATGGGCAAGCCCTCGGCGGTCTGCACCACGCCAAGCATGATCTGGCGACGAATGCCGCCGTCCTTGGACATGCCGAATTGGCGGATCTCGCCAGGCATCTCGCTGTGGCCTTCGATGCCGATGGTGGTCATGTCGTAGAACACGATCGACAGATCCTGGTCGACCAGCGGCCGCAGCACCGCCGCCAGGGCGCGCTGCATCGCCTCGCTGCGCTCGGCCAGCGTGTCCATGGTGCGCAGCAGCCGCTGGTGCGTGACCGCGGCGCTGTCGACTTCGGGAACTCGTGTGCCCTCAAGCCAGCGCAGCACGCCGAGCTTGGAGGTCGCGTCGCACAGGCGGTTGAACACCATCACCCGCAGCAGCCGCTCGGCATCGAACGCGCTGTGCGCGTTGCGCAGCACGCGGCGGAACGCCTCGTCCCAGCCCAGCTTGTGCCACAGCGCATGCAGCATCCATGTGTCGCCCACCGCCAGCGCCGGGGCAAAGCGCACCGACGGGGCCTTCGACTCCTCCCCGTCAATGACACGGTGCAGGCCGCGTACCAGCGCATCGGCGCCGCCACTGCGCACCTGCTCCAGGCGGCCAAGGGTTGCGATCACGCGCTGGCGCGCCGCACCCGCGTCATCGCGGTACGCCTCTACGAGCTTAACGTAGGTGCGTGGTCCGGAACGGGTGAGCTTGATGAACATGTCGCCACTATAGATCAGGAAAACAAGTCAAAGCCTATGTTTCAAGAAATGACGTGTCACTACACCGTTCGAGTCGAAAACAGACCTAAGGTCCTGCTGTGAAACGACTTCTGGCCGAAATCGGCTCTCCCGGACGTCGAACTTGGGGGGCCACCAGCGCTAATCGCTGACGATCGCGATCACGCCCAGCACGACGAACAGCGTGCCGGCGAGAAACTGGCCGATCCGCAGCGCCTGGCCGCTCGGTGACACGCGGGAACGCAACGGATGGGCGAGCAGGATGCAGAACACGTCGGCGGCGGAGAACAGCAGGTTGGCGCAAGCGCCGAGCAGGAACAGTTGCCAGCCAAGCCCGAGCGACGCGTCCGGATCGGTGAATTGCAGCAGAAACGAAAAATAGAACAGCGCGGATTTCGGATTCGACGCCTCGATGAACGCGCTCGACGACACTACGTTGTTCGGCACGTCGATCGCCGCGTCCTGCCCTATGGGCGCGCGGATGCGCTGGATGCCGAGCCAGATCAGGTAGCCTCCACCGACCACCTTGAGCATGTGATATAGCATCGGTGATGTATTCAGCACCGCGACCGCACCGAGCGCGACGATGCAGATCTGAAAAAGGGCGCCGAGGTGGATGCCGAGCGCGGACAGGAAGCCGACACGCCGCCCGTGCTGAAGCGTCAACGATACGGTCTGTAGCAGCGCGGGCCCCGGAATGAAACCGAAGCCGAGGCAGGTTAGGCCGAAGAACAACGCTTTTTCTGGCAACATCAGAGATCGTCTCCGATCACGATGCCGAGTCGACCACATTCGCCGCGCACCTGATCGCGCGCGGTAGCGAGCCGCTCCTTAGACAGTTCGGGCATGAACACGCCGATATAGTCGTCAATGGCGGCCTCGCGATCGAAGATATCGACGTTCCGGTAGCGGTTGGCCACATTCTGCCGCAGTGCACGGCTTCCAATCGCTAGACCCAATCGAGCCGACATTGTTTCAGCCTCGTCCGGATCAGTCAGATAGCGAAAATCCTTCGAGCCCGGTTCCGGCGACAGCAATTCTATGTCGGCGCTGATGATCACATCCCGCCCGGCCTTGAGAAAGGCGATGTAGGTCTCGATGTTTTCCTCCAGCAACGCCTCGTTCATCCCCAAATGCCCCAGAACGAATCCCGCCTTGATCGCTACGCCATGCGTGCGTGCGTTGTGCAGAGCGCGCAGATTGGCGTCGGCCATCCGATGCGCTGCCGCCACCGGATCCTTGTTCCGCAGCGGCTTGTTGAGCGCCTGCAGAGAACGCGCGGCGCCTGCGTCGACGCCCACGAACAGAATGCGAAAACCGATCTCGCGCATAGCTTTCAGTACTTGCTCCTTCTCCATACCGTCTGCGCGCGCGTAGCCAACTAAGACCGGGCGCTCGTCCACCGGCAACGCGCACCACCATCGCGGCGGCGAGTCCGCCATGTCGAACATCAGCCGTGCGAACGTGAGCGGCAGCTCGTCGGCCGTAACGTACAGGTAATCGTAGCCCGCCTCCCATGCGCCTCGTACGGCGGACCATGCGTGGTCTGCTGGCAGTTCGTTCTTCCACATGTTGCCGTACTGAATCGAGCAGAATGAACAGGCGTCGTCGCCGCTGAACTTGATGCAGCCGCGCCCGATTTCGACAGGCACTCCCTTGTGCACCTGCCGCCCAGTCAGCGCCAGGATCCGCCGGGCGAGACGTCGGGTGAAATTCTCGGTGTAGACGGCGGTATGCGGCAAGGTACGGTCGATCAAACCGTAGTCGATGACGCGGTTCACAGGCTCACGAATCGCCGGATCGGCAACGATCCTCCCGGATTCCAGGCGAACCGAACCGGGATAGAAGCTGGCGGCTCGTGACTGCTGCCGATCCCTCAGGAAATCGACCAAGCCGCCATACACTTCGTTGCCGACAAATCCGCAATCGATCAGCTCACCGTGGCGATCGAGAATCTCTCGGCTCAATGCCGTGAAATGATCGTTACCGATCACGATCGAGATATGCGGATCGATGGATTTGACTGCGCGGGCGATCCGGATCGCGGCTTCATAATTGGCCGTGATCGCACTGAGACAAACGGCGAGTGTGCGGCTGGCCCGCTCGCGAATAGCTGCAAGAATATGTTCGAGCGGATGAATCACGCCATCGACGTAACAGCCTTCGAAGCCCGGAAGCGCATCGACATAAGAAGCCAGTGACAGGATGCCGAGGTGCGGGAAATTGGCCCAGTCGGTATGTTGAATGCCCTTCGATACGACGATGTCGCTCGCTTCGCCCACGTCGTCAGCATCCAGATCATTGCTGTTCGGCGGATTGACGAAGAATACGACTACCCTCGGCTCGCTCATGGCGCGATTCTCTCGATATTGTGGATATTCGGTCGGCGCACGCCTCAGCTCGCAGTGTCTCCCCCGATGTCGCAAATGTAAGAGAAAGTCCTTTAGCCGGAACCTGTCAGCCATGACAGGCTCCGGCAATACGCGTGCTGTTCTGATCGGAATACGGCGTTCCGCTGTACCGCCAGTTCGCGGGCCACCCAAGTTCGACGTTTCCTGGCGGCGATTTCGGTCAGAAGTCCAGTCATGGCAAGACTTTAGGTGTGTTTTTTCCTCTTACGCTGTAGTGACACGTCATTTCTTGGAACATTCGCTTTAGCGATCTTTCCTGCGATATAGTGGCGACATGTTCGTCAAGCTCACCCGCTCCGGATCGCGCAGCTACGTCAAGCTTGTGGAGGCGTACCGCGATGACCAGGGGGTCTCCCGCCAGCGCATCGTGGCCACGCTTGGCCGCCTGGAGCAGGTGCGCACCGGCGGGGCCGATGCCCTGATTCGGGGTCTGCACCGCGTCATCGACGGCGAGGAGCCGCAGGCGCCCTCGGTGCGCTTTGCCCCGGCGCTGGCGGTGGGCGACACCTGGATGCTGCACGCGCTGTGGCACAAGCTGGGCTGGGACGAGGCGTACCGCCGTGTCCTGCGCAATGCCCACGGCGCCTTCGACGCCGAGCGGCTGCTGCGGGTGATGGTGTTCAACCGCCTGTGCGACGCGACGTCCAAGCTCGGCGTGCTGCGCTGGCTGGAGGGCACGCGCGTGCCGGGGGTCGACAACGCCTCGGTCACCCATCAGCGCCTGCTGCGCACCATGGACACCCTGGCCGAGCGCGGTGAGGCGATGCAACGCGCTCTGGCGGCGGTGTTGCGGCCGCTGGTCGATCAGGATCTGTCGATCGTGTTCTACGACATGACCACCATCGGCGTCGAGGGGCACAGCGAGATGCCCGGCGAGATCCGCCAATTTGGCATGTCCAAGGACGGCGGCATCCGCCGGCAGGTCATGCTCGGCGTCGTGCAGACCGCTGAAGGCTTGCCCATCGCGCACCGCGTCTGGGAGGGCAACACGGCCGAGGCCCCGACGCTGCATGCGGTGGTCGACGAGATCCTGGCCCTGTACCCCGTTAAGCGCATCGTGCTGGTGGCCGACCGCGGCCTGCTCAGCCTGGACAACCTGGAATGGCTGCAGGCGGTGCGCATCGGCAAGACGGCCCAGCCCCTGGAGTTCATCCTGGCCGTGCCCGGTCGCCGCTACGGAGAGTTCACCGAAATCCTCAGCCCCTTGCATGCCGAGCATTGCGCGCCAGCGAAGGACGAGGTCATCGGCGAAACCGCCTGGAAGGGTCTGCGCCTGGTCTGGGCTCACGACCCGCAGGCCGCAGCCCAGCAAAGCCGGACGCGGCGCGAGACCATCGAGACCGTCACGCGGCAGGCCGAGCAGCGTGCCGGCAAGCTCGACGCCCAGGACGCCGGATCGACCTTCAAGGGCCGGCGCCTGAGCGACTCGGGCGCCAAGGCGTGGCTGTACCGTGCCGTCAGCGATGCGCACCTGGGCTCGATCGTCAAGGTCGATCTGCAGTCGGATCTCTTCACCTACGTCATCGACGAGGCCGCTCTGACGCGGGCCGAACTCAACGATGGCAAGCTGCTGCTGGTGACGAACACCGCCGATCTCGATCCCGCCGAGGTGATCGCGCTACAAGTCGCTGGCCGACATCGAGCGGGGATTCCGGGTGCTCAAGTCCGAGATCGAGATCGCCCCGGTGTTCCATCGCCTGCCTGATCGCATTCGGGCTCACGCGTTGATCTGCTTCATGGCGCTGGTGCTGTACCGCGTGCTGCGCATGCAACTCAAGGCCGCCGACAGCCCCTATTCCCCGGAACGAGCCCTCGAAATCGTTCGCCACATCCAGCTCCACCAGGTGCGCATCGCCGGCCAGGGCGCCGCCAGCGGCCTGACCGACCTGAGCCCCGAGCAGCTCGCCTTGTTCGGCCAACTTCAACTCGACACCCCCACCAAAGAGCCCTTCGACATCGCCCCGTAGTGCCAATTTCAATCGCCGGAACATCGGCGAATCAATGGCTTGCGCAAAAATATGTCGAACTCGGGGGGCCTGGGCGACATGGCCCGGCTTCCGGATCGCGTGAGCATCCTGCGCTTTCGGCACCTGTTGGAACAGCACGATCTGGCGCCGAAGATGCTCGAAGCCGTGAACGCCACGCTGGCGGCCAAGGGGCTGCTGCTCAAGGAAGGCACGGCGATCGATGCCACGCTGATCGCCGCGCCCAGCTCGACCAAGAACGGCACCGGCACGCGCGACCCGGAGATGCACCAGACCAAGAAGGGCAACCAGTGGCACTTCGGCATGAAGTGCCACATCGGCGTCGACGCCGACAGCGGCCTGGTGCACACGGTGGTGGGTACCGCGGCCAACGTCAACGACGTGACCCAGGCGCATGCGCTTGTCCATGGCGAGGAAGCCGATGTGTTCGACGATGCCGGCTACCAGGGCGTCGACAAGCGCGAGGACACGCAGGACCATCGGCCGCCACCAGACGCCCCTGATTGCGATCAGCCAGGACCATCGCGGTACCTTCCCTCCTTCAAGACTGCGCCGCAGAGAGTCTGGGGCTTGGCCTTAATCGGGAGGGCGGAAACGGGGGGATGCTCGTCCGGGATCAATCGCGCGTAAAAGTTTCGTCCGAAAGCGGCAATCAGAACTCCTGGTGACCACGGATTTAGTGCTCGAAGTCATGCTGCCTGGACGCATCAGCGTGGAACAAGAAATTCCCTAGTGATTTTTTCTATGTTGTCAACTTTGAGCAAACTCTCACCGATGAGAAATGCGTGAATGCCAGCATCTGCGAGCCGATGAACGTCGGAAGGGCCTGAAATCCCACTCTCACTTATCGCAAGCCGACCTGGCTCAAAAAGCGCAAAAAGCCGAATTGAAGTAGTCAGATCGGCCTCGAATGTCCCGAGGTCCCTGTTGTTGATTCCTATCAACTGGGATTTCATGCCCATCGCCCGAGCAAGCTCTCGCTCATCGTGAATTTCGATCAGGACGTGCAAGCCAAGTTCTATTGCTGCCGCCTCAAGCTCATGGGCCAGAACCTCATCGACCATTGCAAGGATAATCAGAATGCAATCGGCATGCATCGCACGCGATTCAACAACCTGGTACGGGTCGATAAGAAAGTCCTTGCGCAGGACAGGCAAATCCACTTCGCCCTTGGCCATCTGGACGAATTCGGGATCGCCTTGGAAGAACGTGCGGTCGGTCAGAACCGACAGGCACGCTGCGCCGCCATCGCGGTAGGATTGAGCGATCCGACGGACGTCGAAATCCTTACGCAAAAGGCCCTTCGACGGGCTCGCCTTTTTCATCTCTGCAATCAATGCAAGAGACCCTTCGAAATAGTGGTTGGCGATCGCCCTAGTGAAGTTTCGCGGCGGTGTCTGCCCGCGAACAGCGGCGTCGAGCGCGGCTCGAGGTCTTAGACGTTTGGCCTCGATGATCTCCTCTATCTTCTTCTCCCTGATCTTCTGCAAGATGTTCATCTTTGTCCCACATCATTGTCGGCAGTGGGGTATCCATTGGAGACGCGAACGAGCCGCTCGAGACATGCGAGTGCACGGCCCCCGTCAAGCGAACTGCGCGCCGTTGTCATTGCCTCCTCCCAGTCTTGCGCCATCCCGCTTGCAATCAGCGCCGCAGCTGCGTTGAAAAGTGCTACGTCCCGATAGGCGCCGGGCTTTCCGCCCAGCACCTCTCGCAGAGCGGCCGCGTTGTGCTCGTTGTCGCTACCTTTAAGGTCTGCCAGTCGGGCTCGCGAAAGCCCCACATCCTCAGGCGAAATCTCGAATCTCCTGATCTCGCCGCCAGCGAGCATGGCGACCTGCGTAGGACCGGTTAGCGTAATCTCGTCCAAACCATCATCGCCATGTACTACAAGGCAGCGCTCCGACCCGAGGTCACGCAATGCCTCCGCCATCGGCACAAGCCAGTCGATGGAGTAGACTCCAACCAAGTGGCGAGTGACGCCCGCAGGATTGATAAGCGGTCCCAGCAGATTGAAAATTGTCGGCATGGCCAGTTCGATCCTTGCTGGCATGACGGCTTTGAGCGCTGGATGATGCGCCGGGGCGAACATGAAGCCCAGTCCGGCTTCCAGAATGCAGCGGGACACACCTATTGGCGTTTGGTCGATCGCGACGCCAAGTGCGACGAGGACATCAGCTGCCCCCGACTTCGAGGACACAGCACGATTTCCATGCTTGGCAACCCGCACATCTGCGCCAGCCACAATAAAGGCTGCCGTGGTCGAAATGTTGAAGGTTCCGACGCTATCTCCCCCGGTGCCAACAATATCAACCGCCCCTGCAGGTGCATCAACGCGAACCATCTTCGGGCGCATAGCCTGAACGGCGCCAACAATCTCTTCAACTGTTTCACCGCGCAGTCTAAGACCCATGAGAAGGGCGCCGATCTGCGGTCCTGTGGCCTCGCCAGAGGTCATATAATCAAAAATTGTACGGGCTTCTTCCCTGCTGAAGCGCTCACCGCTTGCCAAGCGATTGAGAGTACGTTTCAAATCGAGCATTTCATTGCCCCAATTCGTTCCGTTCGAGCGGATGATTATGGTCGCATCCGCGAAAGACGCCAATATCTTCAGGGAATCTCTGGTCCCAATCTGGTTGAGTGCTTTCACGCCGAAACGGCGGGCTGTCAGTCAGGCGGTTATCGAGTGTCCGCGCGAAGAGATGTCCTGAATAAACCGCTGCCGCAATGGTCCCTGGGGCATAGCAGTCACCAATTCTGACCACGCGCGGCCCCATTGCCGCCCGTGCGAGAAGATCAAAGAATAGGTCGTCGCACGGCACTTGCGATGTTACAAGCACTATCGCGTCAGCCATGATTGTGCGCGGACGCCCAGTAAAAACGCACGCGAGGTCGGCCTCGCCCGCCCTGACCTCTATCAATTGGGTTGAAACATGTACGGCCGAGCATTTTTCGAGCATGCGTCTCTGGATTCTTGGCTGCTCGGCAGTATTCGTTGTGAACGAAGACACCAAACTGTCTGGCGTGACGAAGGTCACATCACAGCCGCGCTCCACCAAGTACTCCGCGATCACCCCGCCCATATAGTAGTGATCGTCGTCAAACAGGACAACGCGCCCCTCTGGAAGTCGCCCAGCTAGGATGTCTTCGGGGGTGAAGATAGCAGTCAACTCAACGCCACGAAGCGGTTGCGTGAGGCTTCGCCCAATCCCATCGCTGCGCCACTCTGCGCCAGTTGCAAGTGCAATCAGGGTGAAATCAGCCTCCAGAATGATTCCAGCCGTCACATCATTGTTTGGAAGTAGTGTGACATGTCGGTCTTTCTTTAGTTGCTCAAGCCGCCAGTCCACCACCCGTTGCCAAGCGCGTAGTCCGGGAAGCCTCGCCTCACGGCGCACGCGCCCTCCAAACTCGGGCGAGCGATCAATCAATGTCGTCTCATAGCCACGCCGACCTAGCCATACCGCAGCCTCAAGCCCAGCTGGACCGCCACCCACGATGAGAACCCGGTCGCCTGTATCTTTCGCAGCGATCCGCTCTGGATGCCAGCCGCGCCGCCATTCTTCTCCAATTGTCGGGTTCTGGGTGCAGCGCAACGGTACGCTCAACTTATCGGACGCAATGCAAATATTGCAGCCGATGCATTCCCGTATGTCGTCGTAGGCGCCGGTGCGAATCTTTTCTGGCAGGAAGGGATCTGCGATTGACGGTCTCGCCGCGCCAATCAGATCAAGTACCCCGGTGGAAATAAGCCAGAGCATCCGATCTGGCGAAGTATAGCGCCCGACACCAACAACGGGTTTGCCAGTTACCTTTTTCACGAACCGAATATATTCCTCTTGAAACCCCTCTTCGCTGAAGCGCGATGACTGCCCGTCGTTCTCAAAGGAACTGATGTTGACATCCCATAGATCGGGTAAATGCGCCAGCATTTGGACGACGTCGCGCCCCTCACCTACGCAACTCAACCCTTCTGACCCGATTAACTCGTCCACGCCAAACCTAAGCGCAATAGCGCAGCGGTCTCCAACTGCGTCCTTCGCATCCTCGACAAGCTCTCTTAACAGCCGAACGCGATTTTCAAGACTTCCGCCGTAGCAGTCCGTGCGACGGTTATGGCGCCGCGACAAAAAATGCGCTGGCAAGGTCATATCGTGACCTGCATAGATATAGACAATATCAAAGCCTGCGCGCTTTGCATTTATTGCCGCAAGGCGGTGCCAATGCCTGACGTTGCGAATGTCCTGTAGATCCATCTCGCGTGCCATTACCGGTGCATTGCTTCGAGTCGGCGTCAGCGACGGCGCTATAGGAATGGCGCGGGTCTCAAGGTTATGGACATGAAATCCGTTGTGCGCCAGTTCGATCCCGGCAAGCGCGCCATGCTTATGGATCTCGTCCACGGCACGCGCCAAGATCGGAAGGTCGTGCTGGTCCCAAAGTCTGAGCTCGCGCGGGTGACATCCTGAGTAATGCACATCACACTGCTCGGTGCAGACAGCCCCCCAACCACCCTCGGCCTTGATGCCTCGCATCTGTGCCATTGCGCTGGGATGCACTCTGTTCATTCCGTTACAGTGGGGAACTTGATAGAACCGATTGCGGATCGTAACTGGCCCAATCTTAAGGGGTGTGAATAGTGGGGCGAACATCGGATCCGCCGCGCTATAGCTTGGTCGCGGAGCGGGATATTTCATATGGAAAGCGGCTTGCGAGCGCCGAAAATCGCACTGCCAACACGAACATGAGTCGCACCATGGGAAATCGCCAGAGCGAAGTCTTGGCTCATACCCATCGACAGGACACTGAGCCCGTTCTGTTGGGCGATGCTTGCTAGTTTCCGAAAATCATCGACCGGTTCACCTTTGGCTGGAGGAATACACATTAGGCCTACGACATGAAGGCCCAACTGGTCCCGGCATTCTGAGATCAAGCCGTCGGCTTGCTCAGGTAGGACACCGCTCTTCTGTGGCTCATAGCTTGTGTTCACTTGAATACAGATTGCAGGCGAACGCCCCTGTCTATCGCGCTCCTTCGCGATAGCCGCAGCGAGGCTCAAACGATCGACTGACTGAATGACGTCAAAAAGAGCCACGGCGTCCCGCGCCTTCTTCGACTGAAGTGGTCCGATCATGTGGAGCTTGATCCCAGGATTGGCCTGGAGTAGGGCAGGCCATTTCGACCGAGCTTCCTCCAGTCTGTTCTCGCCGAAGACCCGCTGGCCAAGATCAATTGCTGATTGCAGCCTATCCGGCTCAACCGTCTTCGAGGCAGCGACCAGCGTCACATCCTCTAGCCGACGTCCACACGCAGCCGCAGTCTCTTGGATAGCGTTGCGGATACTCGATAGAGCCACTTCCAAATCAACTTTTCTATCCATATTGCTTTTGCTCCACTGCTTGGCTCAAAGACCCTCAGTTGGACGGCGGGTTTTCCTGAACGTCACATCCAGCTAGTGTGAAAGCCGAAGCCAGTTCCGCTGTCATCGCGCCAAGATCATCGACAGCCTTCTCATGAAGCGCCTCAGTAACAAGAAGCGCACGTTTTGTCATGCTGGAAACGGCCGACCGCCCGCTTTGCCTATGGACCCAACGCCGCGCATGGGCCCAGCCAGCAGAATCAGCAAAGATTACTTCGCCCGGCTCGGGATGCTCTTCAGTGCCGGCAAAAGTCACATACCTCTCATCGCCAATGGCGTAGCGGACGGTCAGTGTCCCCACGACCTGGTCGAGGTCAAAGACAGCGAGAGGAATCGCCCAAGCCGCCGACACCGCGTTGCAGAAATCGACAACAGGGTTTACCGCTGGAAGGTTTCCTTCCGTCCGCAAGCGCCTCAGAAGCGATTCAGCGGCGCATCGGTATTGCGTAGGCTTCAGACCCATCTGCGAATATGCCCCGCGCCAAGCCCGAATCTGTGGCATCTCACTTTCAGACCCGACCGCAAGTCGGCCAAGCGCAGTGCGCAAATGCTGTGCGGCATCGAGCTTTGAGGGATCGAGTCGATCAACGTTAGTGAGCAGGACGATACCCACGCTCAATGTCGAAAAATCGGCACGAAGGGCAGTATCGTGCTGAAAAATTGGCGTCATATAGCTCCACTCCTTCTTCTGACTGGAAGACTTAGCACAAGAATTGCCGCGATCACAGTGACCATACCCAATAACTGGGACAGTCCTATGGACTCCCCTAGAAACACTGCAGCAAGGGCTACGGCGGTAAGTGGCGCAATCGCAGTGAACGTTGCAGCTTCGCCCCCGCTGACGCGCGCAGCGCCCGCGTACCAAAGGAGGAAGCCCCCGACGGTCGGGATAAGCGCGTACCAAGCAATAGCCGCCAAGGCGGATATGGACAGATTGATCCTCTCCCAACCAAATGCAACGAAGGGAAGTGAGAACAGAAGCCCGAACGCAGTCATTACCGTCGACTGCAGTAGCGGCGGCAACAGCACATCCATTCGCTTGTTCAGAAGGATGAAGGCACTCTCACAAATCACCGCCCCCAACACAAGGACCATCCCGACCAACGAGCCATGTTCACGGCCAGTCCATGCAACGGACATCACGCCTATTGTGGCGAGCGTGACGCTCGCCGCAATCCTATAGTCCGATCGCTCGCGCAACACGAGCACTGCGAACAACGCAGAAACGGCGGGAAGCGTTCCAATCACAACACCAGCGGTCGCGGCTGGAAGAAAATTTAGTCCTGAAATTAACAAGACCGTATACCCTACGCTCCCAGCGGCAGCTTGCAGAGCTAAAAGTCCCCAATCCCGCCGCCTGAGGCTTGGCATTCGCACATGCGACATGACAACAATCGCCAATAAGATCGGTAGGGCAAGTGCAAATCGCATGGCGACAGCTGCAAAAGGTGGAATATTACCAGCAATTATCTTCGAGGCAATGACCGTTGAACCAACCGTCATCATTGCAAGTGCGAGCAGGAGGTATCCGAAAAGGTGATCGGCCATTTTAAGCTTAGTCATCTTAAATTATCTTCCTGTGCCGTTTTCTCGCTGCAAATTTGGCCTTAACCCGATGCCATCGAAGTTTAACGTCTTTCACGCCGAGACTTATGGTAGCCTCCGGCTTACTCCACGGCGTCTATAACCACCACCACACACCCGCTTGGTCCATCCCGATCCAAACTGAAGTACGCGATTTTGGCTAATGGACAATCATCGCTCGCGAACAAAATATGCCAGTATAACCTCATCAAGTGAAGTCGAAATAGAACAAGTTATGGATAGTACCTTTGACTACTCCACGGAGCACCCTGTGAATTTCGCGTGAAGACAAGACGGTCATGTAGCCTATAAGGCTTATCCATCCAAAATTCCATATAGGTTGGGACGATACGGAAGCCGGTCCAGTGGCGCGGTCGCGGGATGGCGCCAAGCGCATACTTGACGGCCTGAACGGCGACAGCCTTCCGCAACTCATGCCTGCCCGCAAGCGGACGTGACTGGCGACTAGCCCATGCGCCTATCCTGCTCGCCCGTGGGCGCGAAGCAAAATAGGCGTCGGCCTCATCCTCCGTCACTAGCATTACTTGCCCGCGGAGCCGCACCTGACGCCGAAGTGACTTCCAATGTAGAACCGCAGCGGCCTGCATGTTCGCCAAGAGCTCGACTCCTTTTTGGGATTCAGTATTCGTAAAGAACACGAAGCCATTAGAATCAAACCCTTTCAGCAATACCATCCGGACATTCGGTAACCCTACCGTATCCGAGGTGGCGATCGCCATGGCATTGGCATCGTTAATTTCCTTGATGTGTGCAAGTGCAAGCCATTCCCCAAAGAGCGCGAACGGATCCTCACCGTTGACCACATCTTCGTCGTTCTCGAATGCGACATCTGGGTTGAGTCCCACCAAATCCATTGCTTTCTCCTGGCCTTGGCCCATACCGCGTACCTCCTCATCCGACTGGAATGGGCTGGTGTTCCGGCAGCAAATTCCGCCATTTGTCCAACGGGTGGCCGGGCTTGGTCACAAGGCGCATTGAGCCGTCAATATTCACAACGACTTCGCCGGCTGGCGGAACGTTCAAAAATTCCATGTGCTGCGTTGCACAATAGGCGCCAACATCAAAGATCAGAAGATAACCACCAGCTACGACAGAATTAGGGACTACAGCCTCACCCGGCAATATATAATCATTTCTGAGAAGACTTCGACCGCGAATCTTGCATGTTACAGCGTCTTCGCCGTGGAAAATTTCTCGAAACGTATCATCTAGAAAAACGGTATTGTGTGATCGGTTGCGTAGCTGCGCCGAAGGCATCAGCATGCGCGATCCGTCGGTGACGACAATGTTGGCGTTGGAATGTTTCACGATATCGCGTTTTACGCCAACTAAGAGTACGCCAGTGTCTGCCAGAATGTCCCGACCTGGCTCGATCAAGAAATTAACGTAATCTGGAATTCCCATCTCGGCCGCAAGCACACGAATGGCTTTGAAGTAGGTAAGCCAGTCAAAATGCTTTATCTGATCATCCCACCCTTCATATTTGAAGCCATGGCCGCCTGCAAAGTTGATCGATTTCGCAGTTGAAAAATGATCAAGAAACATACGGAAGATCTGGCGTGCTATATCAATCATGTCATCAAGCGAATTGCCGCTACCGCAGTACACCTCGAAGCATTCAAGTGTACGGTCATGGGCCTTAAGCATTTGTGCAAGGTCGGCTAATTGGTCGACCTTAATGCCGGGCTTGTCAGAGCCGAGGCTGTCGATCCGAACACTAATTGTCTTAGCCTTTTGCTGCAGAGCAAAGGTGATTTCGTCGAGACTCGCCAAGAAGGTTGGGTATCCATGCTGTCCCCAAAAACTGATCTCTTCGTTCGATACGTGCCCGGGTGAAACGATGAAGTTTGAATAGCCAAACTTTGTGACGATCTCGTGTTCGTTCGGCATCTGGAGAAGAATACCAACACCTTCATCTCGCAGCGGCCTCAGAATGTGCGGGTTGGCGTTGGGGAAAAACGGGACAAAAATAGAAAGTCGATCCCCAAGGCCAGCCTCAACTGCGGCAGCTTTCACTCGGCGGGCATTCTTCGTTAACTGCGCCGCGCTATAGATAAATACAGGTGTTCCAGCGTAGTTAACAATCATCTCAAGATTTACCGATCCAATCCAATGCGTACCAAGCCGTGAAATGTGAGTTGAGGTCGGATGACTCTCTATATATTCGGTTGATTTCATTTGCTAAACTCCCTGATAGTGTTAAGCAATATTTAATTTGATGGATAACGAATCGGTTTATTTTTTGCCGGGCGCTGGGCATGTAAAAAACGAGGAGCTTCTTGGCAGTCCAGCAATTTGCACGAAGCAGTTTCAATATTTGCAGGCCCATTCTTTAACTGGATGTGAAAACTAATTGTTATTAGTCATCCATTAATTGCAAATCAAAAATTGATCGGCTCTGCATTTTCTGTCCAAAATACCCAGCAAGCAAAAATCGGATGCCCATCAATAATCATTGGCGGCCCCGCACGGTGCGCATGGAAGCCAGCCCTCCGTAATAACCTCTCCACCCCGATATTCGTCACCATAATGAGCCGCTTAGCCCCTTGCTCGGCCGCACAGGAAATGGATGCGCGCATCAATGCGATCGCCGCCTCTGAGGACATCTTCCCCAGTGCTGACGTAGCTTGGCTGTTGAAATCCGTGGCCGCAAAGCGCGACAACTCCCAGACATCCGGGGAAGCCGGTGGGGCGAGGCCGTTCAAGAGTTGTGGGAAAACCTCGCCCAGGAGGTAGGGCTTGGTGGTGGGCAGTAGCCGTGCACAGCCGCAGACACGCCCCTGACCATCCTGGCCAACAACATAGACGGTATCCGGGCGATCGAACTGGTCCGCCTCAATGCCATCCTGGGAGGGCACATCCCATTCCAGCTTCTCGACAAACACCCGATGGCGATAGCGCCCGACGCTGTTGTGCAAGCTCTGCGGGAGCTGCGCCGAGGATCCTGTCACGATGTGCATACCACCTCCAATTGGCATTGAGCCTTGGAGGTGTATTCCACCTGCGCCAACTCGGGCGCGTAACTGTTAGATCTGACAGGTCATCAGGCGTAACGTGAACGAATATGCTGTTCGACCGTTGCTTGCCAGGACCATGTTGAAATCAGCACGCCCAGCGCGGCATCGGTCCTGCATCTGCCCAGGTCGCGGTGCTGAGCATCCACGATCATCACATTGCTTCGGGGTTCGCCGATAGGGGTATAGATGAGCGGCATCGCAGAGGCATCAAGCCACCAGTCCCACCCCAGGGTGATCACCGGGGATGTTGTGCTCACCCATTCGGTGTAACCGGATACGGGGTCCAGACTGGCGCCTTCAAAGGTGGGCGGAGATCCGACATGTTCATCCAAGCCGGACAGCAGATGGGCGAAGGGAATCGTCCTTAGGGTTTCAACGGTGAGACGGATCAGACCGTCATCTGACAGGGTCATCATTGGCGCTCGGAATAATGCAAGGCCATCACCCGTGGTCGGGTACATCATGTTTGTAGTCCTCGATGAATTGCAGGGGGTCACGTTACATGAAGACACAATGCAGGAGTAGTGTCAAATATGACAGTCCGCCACAAGAACTGTCCGCAGGAGAAGGCCGTGAAGGGATGGCAAGAACACCAACTCCATGCGCTGCAAACGATCACGTGTGACGCGCAGTTGTTCGAGCTCGCCGCCTCGATCGTCCAATCCCTCGGATTCGACCATTGCTCCTATGGGCTACGTATGCCGCTGCCGGTCTCTCAGCCCAGGGTGGTGTTGCTGACCAATTATCCGCGTGCGTGGGAGGAACGGTACAAGGAGAGGGGATACGTTGCGGTTGACCCCACGGTCCGCCATGGCACGCACTCCCTGCAGCCCGTCGTATGGTCGGACGCGTTCTTCGCCTCGAGTCGCGATCTCTGGGAAGAAGCCCGCTCGTTCGGCTTGTGTGTTGGCTGGGCGCAATCCAGCCGGGACGTAAACAGCACCATGGGCCTGTTGTCGGTGTCGCGATCGGGGGAGCCGATCTCCGAGGTCGAACTGCGCGGCAAGGAGATCAAGCTGGCTTGGCTGACGCAGATGGTGCATCTTGGGATGTCGCGCATCCTCACGGCCAAGTTGATGCCTGAAGCGAAGGTAAAGCTTACCGACCGGGAGATCGAGGTGCTGCGATGGACTGCGGATGGCAAGACGGCGTCGGAGATCGCCGACATCCTCAACATCTCCGAGCGCACCGCGAATTTTCACATTGCCAACGTGATCACCAAGCTGAATGCACCGAACAAGACCGCTGCGGTCATTCGGGCGGGAATGCTGGGGATGCTGGGCTCGTAAGCTCCCCCACTGAGTAGACAGTCTGAAAATATTGACTTCCGCATCTTCAAGGAAGAGAGCGATGAGGAAGTCGAGATTCACGGAGGCCCAGATCATGTCGATCCTGGCCGAAGGCGAAGCTGGCCTGCTGGTGACGGAGGTCTGCCGCAAGCACGGCATCAGCACGGTGGCGTACTACCAATGGAAGAGCAAGTACGCTGACATGTTGGTCAGCGAGCTCAAGCGGACTAAGGAACTCGAGGCCGAGAACGCGCGGCTCAAGCGCATGTACGCCGAGCTGGCCCTGGAGAACGCCGCAATCAAGGACGTGCTGTCCCGAAAGTTGTGACGCCGGCTGCCAAGCGCGCCGCGGTGCAGGGCATGGTCGAACACCGGCTCGGCTTCAGCTATGAGGGCACGTTTCGCCAAGCCACCGTGGTCAAGGGCCGCAACCGCGACACCGCCAGGTTCAGCATCATCGACGGCGAATGGCCGGCCCTGCAATCGGTCATCGAGGACTGGCTCGATCCCGGCAATTTCACCCCGGATGGGCGACAGCGCAGCGCCCTCGCGGACAGGACCGCGGCGAAACCCTCCACGACGAAGATCGACGCTGGCAGCCCGCGCAACGCCGCCGACTCCGATGACGTCCGCTACGGCTGTTCGGCAAGAAACGCCAAATCCGGGCTCGTCGTCGTCGCGGCGATGTCGATCACCTCGTAGT
The DNA here is from genome assembly GCA_027443745.1 of Thiomonas sp. The sequence goes on from DAIAZB010000395.1 coordinate 37,498, forward strand.
CGGCCACGTCAGCCGTCTTGAACGCATCGCCGGCCAAGATCGCGTCGAGCTTCGCGCGCGCCATCGCCGCGGCCAGGATGAAGCCGCCGACGCGCGGGCGCTGCGCCCCCGAGAGCAGGAAGTGCCCGTCGGCATAGTGCTCGCGCAGCCAGGCGCGGTGCGTGTCGACATGCCGGTCGACCTCGTGCAGCGGAGCCTTGTAGCGAAGAATGATGGCGTACATGAATGCATCGTCCTGTTGAAAACAGGACAAGCTTATCCGGTGCCAGCCATGGCGGCACGGTTCTCGTGGATGAGGTCCGTCAGCAGATCCGCGATCACGCGCACCCGGGGTGAATCCCGCAGACCCTGCTGGATCACCAGCCAGATGTCCTGAGACACGCACCGCGATGGCGCCAGGCGGCGCTCCAGCAGCGGGCTGGTGTCCGCGATGTAGCAAGGCAGGACGGCTAGGCCCAGGCCCCGTTCCGCAGCGTGCAACTGGCTGAAGAGGCTGTTGGCGGTCAGCGCGATCGTGGCGTGCGGGAAGCGTTCGCGCTGCCAGCGGGCCTGCACGAGATGCTGCACCGAGAGGTCCCATCCGATCCACGGCAGCCTGGCAAGATCCTCCCGTCCTCGCTTGCCCGCGGCCGGCGCCAGGCCTTTGCGCGCGTAGACAGCGTAGGCCTGCGTGCCCAGGCGGCGCACGACCAGTCCGCCCGACTCGGGACGCACCAGGCGCAGGGCAAGATCGGCATCGCGGCGGTAGAGGTCCTGCACCGCGGAGCCGGTGACCAGTTCCAGCACGAGATCGGGGTAGCGTGGCGCCATCTCGGCCCAGCGCGGCAGGATCAACAGGTTCGCCAGCGCCTCGTTGGTGGCCAGCCGGACATGGCCGCGCGGCGTCGAGCCCAGGTCCGCGGCGTGCCCGCGCAGTTGCACGACCGCATCCTCGACGCGACGCGCCTCGTCCAGCAGACCGGAGCCGTCTTCGGTCAGCCGGTAGCCGCTGGCATGGCGCACGAACAGCGACACGCCGAGCGCATGTTCCAGCTGCGCCACGCGCCGGCCGACCGTCGACGGACTCACGCCCAGTTGCACGGCGGCGCCCGACAGGCTGTGGGTGCGTGCGACCAGCAGAAACAGGCGCAGGTCGTCCCAGCTCAGGTTTTCCATGGATGCAAAACCACCTTGCATGGATTTCTCTTCACGAGCATAGCAGCGCTGCGAATAATCATCGGTGTTGCGGCGCCTTGCCGCCCTCCTCACGAGACCTTTCATGAATACACGACGCCTGGGCCGTGACGGCCCCGAAGTCTCTGCCCTTGGGCTTGGCTGCATGGGTATGAGCGACTTCTACGGAAGCCATGACGACGCGACATCCGAGGCGCTGATCGGCGCCGCGCTGGACCGAGGCGTGAACTTCCTCGACACCGCCGACGCGTATGGACCGTTCAGCAACGAGGAACTGATCGGCCGAGTGATCCGTGGGCGCCGTGGCGAGGTCTTTCTGGCCACCAAGTTCGGCATCGAGCGCGACCCCGCCGACCCGAAGGGGCGGCGCATCAACGGCAGGCCCGACTACGTGCGCCGGGCCTGCGACGCCAGCCTGCGACGGCTTGGCGTCGATCACATCGATCTGTACTACCAGCACCGGGTCGATCGCAACGTGCCGATCGAAGAGACCGTGGGCACGATGGCCGACCTGGTGCGCGCCGGCAAGGTGCGCCACCTGGGCTTGTCCGAGGTCGCTCCGGGGACGTTGCGACGAGCGCATGCGGTCCACCCGATCACAGCGGTGCAGAGCGAATACTCGCTGTGGACCCGCGATCCCGAAGATGACGTGCTCGACACCTGCGCCGAGCTGGGCGTGGGCTTCGTCGCCTACAGCCCCTTGGGGCGCGGATTCCTCACCGGTGCCATCCGCAGTCCCGCGGACTTCGAACCCGACGACTATCGCCGCAGCAGCCCGCGCTTCCAGGGCGAGCACTTCGAAAAAAACCTCGCGCTGGTCGCAACCGTGCGCGAGCTCGCGACCGCGAAGGGGTGCACGCCCGCCCAGCTGGCGCTGGCCTGGGTTCTCGGGCGCGGCCCGCACATCGTGCCGATTCCGGGAACACGCCGGCTGGCGCGGCTGGAGGAAAACCTGGGCGCCCTGCAGGTGACTCTCGCCGTCGAGGAACGCAAACACATCGACGCGCTGTTCCCGCCGGACGCGGCCAGCGGCACGCGGTATGCCGAGAACATGATGGGCCTGGTGCGCGGCTGATCCCACGCGAACGATCGCCAGCTCCCTCCTGCACCACCATCATGGAACACCGTGCCACACAGCGTGACGCCACTGCACGCTTCACCGTGCTGATGGCGGCGGCCTGCGGCGTTTCGGTGGCGAACCTCTACTATGCGCAACCGCTGTTGCAGCAGTTCGCCGGAACCTTCCACGTCACGATCGCCAGGATCGGTATCGTGCCTTCGGCCGTGCAAATCGGCTACGCGGCCGGGCTGATCCTCATCGGTCCGCTGGGCGATCGCCACGCCCGCCATCGCATCATCCTCTGGCTGTCCGCGCTGCTTGTTCCGGTGACCCTGTCGGCCGCACTGGCCCCTTCGGTGGCCTGGCTGGCCACGGCTGCATTCTCCATTGGGGTGTTGTCATCGATCGCGCAGCAGATCATTCCACTGGTCGCGCACCTTGCCCGGCCGGAGGAACGCGGCCGATCGATCGGGACCGTGATGAGCGGACTGATGATCGGCATTCTCGGCGGACGCGTGCTCGCCGGCGCGGTGGCGCAGTGGAGCAGTTGGCGCATGGTGTTCATCGTCGGCGCAGCACTCAACGCGGCCATGTTCGCGATGCTCTGGAGGGAACTGCCTCGGCAGCCTGCGCCGGCACACGCCGGGCAACGCTATCTCGCGCTCATCACGTCCACGTTCGCCCAATTCGGAAAATTTCCCGAACTGCGCACGGCAGCGTTGACCGGCGCGCTGTTCTTCGGCAGCTTCAGCGTGTTCTGGGTCGGCTTGACTCCACTGCTGCAGAGCACGGACTACGGCTACGGTCCTGCAGTCGTGGGCTCCTTCGGGCTGCTGGGAATCGCCGGCGCGAGCGCAGCGGCACTCTCCGGGCGCTGGTCGGACCGTGCCCGGGGCCCTCGGCGCATTCGCGGCGCGGCCCTGCTTGTCGTCCTGTCGTCGTGGGGCGCGGCAAGCTTCGGCGAGCACTCCCTCTGGGGGCTCGTGGTCGGTATCGTCGCCGTGGACGCTGGCTGTCAGGCGGCGCATATCGCCAACCAGGCGTCGATCCACGCGCTGCCGAGCGAGGTACGCAACCGCGTCAACGCCCTGTACATGACCTACTACTTCGGCGGCGGCGCGCTTGGGTCCCTGCTGGCGAGCCACGCCTGGAGCCTGGGCGGGTGGCCCGCCGTGGTCTCAGTGGGTGCCGGTTTCGCCGTGCTATCGCTGGTCGTGCACGCGCTGGGTTGAAGTCCTACAACTGTGGGGGTGCTGGCTAACGTGCGAGCGATGCCAACACCGCGGGCGCGATTCGCCTGTGCAACGGTCTGACCGGGATCATGTACAGGTGCCCGAGCAGGTTGTGGACCCGGACCACCGTCGTGACGGTCACGAGAACACGGCCAGTACCGCATGCCCGCCGATGCACGGAAAGGACGACGTCCAGGTGCTTGTCCCTGTCGCCCAGCAGGGTCTCGGCGAATGTGTTCTGAACCAAGGTGAAGATGCCAACGCGGTCGCCGGGCCGATAGGCCGATTCGGCTCCGGCCGGGTCGACGGCGCTCAAGGGGCCAAGATCCTTCAGCCCGACGAGAACCGCTGCGCGGTTGCGCAATGCCATGCATCGCTCGACCCATGCCGGCGTCGCGGCGAGCGACTGCATGAACAGGCGGAGCGCTGACCGCCCATCATCGACCAAGTCGATGCTCCATGCGTCGTAAAAGTTCGCGCCAGGCAGATGGTCTGCGATCAAGCTGCCTGGCGGTACCTGGGTCGCCTTCGGTCTTTCCATGGCTCGCGTCGCGTGAGATGTCTGGGAAATGCCCGTGGCGAAGGGGCGATCGTTCGGACGCCGAATGAGAACAACGTTGCGGCTAACAGCCAGCCGGGCGAGGCAATCCGCTTCACTCTTGCGCATTCCATCCCATTCGGGCAACGCCATGCAGAAACAGGTCGAGCATCTGCTCGAAATAGGGAATGACGGAGACATCGCCGCTGCCGAGCCAGCGCATCAACGTCCCGATCCGTAGGAAGACAAAGTGCTCGGTCAGGGCGGCGACCGATGGGTGGGTGCGGATCTCTCCATCGATGCACCCCTGCTCCAGCAAGCCACGGACGATCTCCTCGAAAACCGTCCGCTCCACTGCTGCCTTGTTCGATCCCACCGTCGCCAGGCGATGCTGAAGATAGGGACCGACGTAGACCCGCATGCACTCTGCATACTCGCCGTCGAGACGCAACAGCTCCCGCAAACGGGCGGCCGTGCTGCGCCGTCGATAGCAGTGTGCAAGGCTGGACTCGCGCCGCTCGACGGCATCGCGGTAGAAGCGCTCCTGGATGAACGCCTCCTTGGTCGCGAAGTACTTGTAAAGGGTTCCCCTGGCCACGTCCGCCGCCGCTGCGATCGAGTCCATGGTGACAGCCTCGTAGTTGCCGGCATCGAACAGCGACCATGCCACGGCGTAGATCTGCTCTCGAAGCGCATGCTCCTTGCGAACTCGTCGCCCATCACGCAATGGAGCGCGATGCGGACCGCCTGATGCATGTACAGTGTTCATTAATAAACAATGTACATTATTTTCAGACCACCCCCGATATGGTCGGCGCTACAAGGCGAAACTCGCCAGGATTCCAACCGAGAACGCAAGAGAAATGGTCTTCGCCAGCGTCATAATGCCTGCAGATCGCGCCATTCGCGACCTTCGAGAAGGGTAGGAGCCCAAGACACTCAGCAGCAATAGGTTTTCGAGCTCATCGAATCCTGCCGCTGCGAAGCCCGTGACCTGGGCGACCATGGCTGTCTGCCTATGCATTGCACCGTGCTCGGCTGCGAGCATCCAGATGGTCGCGGCATAAAGGAGCGGAAACACCAAATCCGCTTGCAGCATGCGCCCAAACCAGCGTCGACCGCTGCTCCCATACGCATCGAGCAAGGCATAGAGAGTTCGGCTCCCATAGGCGGGCCGTAGGTCAGCCTGCAAGGCCCCGCCAGCGAGGCGGCGCAGGTCCAATACGCCTCCAGGAAGCAGCCAGAACCCCGTCAATGCCAATCCGGTCAACGTGAGCAGCAATGTGCCACCTGAGATCGCCATCAATGTTCTCCTGGCGCCGGGAAGACAGCGAGCGTGGCGCGCATCGCCTCGACCAGTGGTGTCGACGGGACGATGCCGACGATCCGTTCCATCCCCGCACCGTCGATGCGGTGCGAGATCTGCCACAGATATCGCATGCGCCAGATCTCGCGCAGCATCGGGTTGACGAAACGTGCCACACCGATCGCGCCCCAGGGCAATGCGCGCACGCGGGTCGGCGCTGAGGAGTCGATGACGCCGACTGCCCGCGCCGCCTCGGTGATCGCAGCCGCCAGCTGTGCGCCGGTCAGCGTGTGCCCAGAGAACAGGACCGTCGCATGACCGGGCAACCGCTCTTGGCCTTGCGCCAGAAGCACGAAGGCGCGCGCGAGGTCGGGAAGGTAGGCCCAGGCGTGGTCCCGGTCGAGCGGACCGGGATAGGTGATACGGCCACGGCGGATGTCCTTCGCAATGACCTGATCCATCCACGATCCGCTACCGGGGCCGCCGAAGAAGTCGCCGGCGCGCACGACGATGCTGCGCGCACAGCCGGCCCGCATGCGCGCCTCCATCCGGCAGCGGATCTCGCCCTTGCGCGTGCTCGGCCGCTCCGGCGTCGCGTCGGTGATGACGGGCGGCATCTCGCGGCCGTAGTTGTACACGTTGCCCGGCAGCATCAGCGTGGCGTCGAGGCCGCGCGCCACCGTCACCGCCGCTTCGTTCAGCGCCAGCGCCTCCTGCTCCCAGCGGGTGTAGATCGGGTTGAGCGCATTGACCACGATCGCAGCACCGCGGGCCGCGTCGATGATGGCCCCCGGCTGCGCGGCGTCGAGCGCGACATGCCGGACACGCGCATTACCCGGGTCGCGTAGCGCTCCGCGCGCCTGGGCGATGACCGCCCAGCCGGCGTCGGCGAAGGCGCGTTGGGCAACGCGGCCGAAGCGGCCGTTGGCGCCGAGGATGAGGACGGTCTGTGGGGTGGACATTGCGGAGGCTCCGTTGCGCGACCGGCACATTGTTGCCGGCGCCGCCATCCTCCACAATTGCACAAAGATGTCTGGGAGACATGCAAAAATGAATGGAACCAGCCTGCCGACCGGCTTTGACTGGACGCTGATCCGGTCCTTCCTCGCCGTGCTCGATGCCGGCAGCCTGAGCGGTGCGGCGCGCCAACTCGGCGGCAGCCAGCCGACGATCGGACGGCACGTCGCCCAACTCGAGCACCAGCTCGGCGCGACGCTGTTCGAGCGCGGTGGGCGCGGGTTGGTCCCGACGGCAGCGGCACTGTCGATCTCCGATCAGGCGCGGTCCATGGACGACAGCGCGCAGGCGATCGCGCGCAAGCTGACCGGGCTGGGCAGCGACATGCAAGGATCGGTGCGTGTCAGCGCCAGCCAGATCGTCGCGGTGCACCTGCTGCCGGGGTTGCTCGGCGCGCTGCGCCAGCAACTGCCCGGCGTGACGGTGGACATCGTCGCGTCCAACCGCATGAGCAACCTGCTGCGACGCGAGGCCGACATCGCGATCCGCATGGCGCGGCCGCAGCAAGCCTCGCTACTCGCCAGGCGCATCGGCCGTGTCGACATTGGCGTCTACGCCAGCGCTGAGTACCTGCGCCGCCACCCCGCGCCGCGGACGGCGCCGGATCTTCTGCGTCACGAGCTGATCGGCTTCGACCAGGACGAGCAAATCATCCGAGGCCTGCAGGGCGTCGGCGTTGCGCTGACGCGAGAGTCGTTCCAGGTGCGCAGCGACGACCACCTGGTGCACTGGCAATGCCTGGTTACTGGACTGGGCGTCGGCTTCGCGGCGACCTGGCTGGCCGAGCGCGAGCCGGGGCTGCGCCGGCTGCTGCCCGACCTGCCGATCCCGCCGCTGCCGGTGTGGCTGGCCGTGCATCGGGAAATCCGCAGCAACGCACGCGTCAGGGCGGTGTTCGACTTTCTCGCCTCGGCAGTTGCCCAGGCGCTGTGATGCCCATATCGCACCACCGGGTTCCACCGCCACGGATGTGCCGATGTCCCGCCGGAACAATCAACCAAAGCCATTGGACGCGCGCCGTGCCCTGCCCCCGGCAAGTCCTTCACAACCCTAGATCGGACAACCCCGGGTGGTCGTCCGGGCGACGCCCGAGAGGCCAGAAATACTTGCGCTCAGCGTCCTTGATTGGTAGGTCGTTGATGCTCGCGAAGCGCGACGTCATCAAGCCTTGGGCGTTGAATTCCCAGTTCTCGTTGCCGTAGCTGCGATACCACTGGCCGGCGTCGTCGTGCCATTCATAAGCAAACCGCACCGCGATCCGCTCGGCGCCGAAGAGCCAGAGTTCCTTGATGAGACGGTAGTCGAGCTCCCGAGCCCACTTGCGCACAAGAAAAGCCTGTGCCTGCTCGCGGCCCACTGGGAACTCGGCGCGGTTGCGCCACCTGGTGTCGGGGCTATAGGCGAGAACCACGCGCGAAGGGTCGCGCGAGTTCCATGCATCTTCCGCCAGACGGACTTTCTGGATCGCTGTTTCCCGCGTGAACGGTGGAAGCGGTGGACGACTTTCCATGATGGTTTCCCCAAAGGTCAACAGCGTAGACAGAGTTGTCTACTTGCAAACAGCCTAAATGAAGTAGACAGGGCTGTCTACAATGTCGGTATGCAAACCACCGCATCTCCATCGAAGGAATCTTCGGCACGGGACCGCATTCTTTTGACCGCGCATGCGCTGTTCTACCGCGATGGTGTGCGGGCAACGGGCATTGACCGCGTGATCGCTCAGGCCAAGGTCACCAAGGTCACCTTCTATCGGCATTACCCGAGCAAGGATGACCTCGTCCGTGCCTATCTGGCGTACCGGCACGACCAATGGATGGCCTGGCTGCGCACGACGCTGGCGCGGCAGGTCGCCTCGCAGCCAACGCCATTGGCGGCACTCCTGGCGACCTTCGAGGACTGGTGGAGCAGTCCCGACTATCGCGGTTGCGCGTTCATCAACGCGGCGACCGAATTGGGAAGCGCCTCTCCGGATATCCTCGAAACCGTCAGAAGGCACAAGGTCGACATGACATCAGCCTTGGAATCCCTTCTGCCCAGCGGCCCTGGCCGTGCCGGCAGGGCCCGGGCTCTCGCTCTGGCCATCGATGGAGCCATCGTCCACGCACAACTCGGCATGTCCCAAGAGCCGCTGTTGCAGTCGCTCACGATGATCCTGCGGCCTCTGTTTGCGCCTGACATGGTTTGATGGAACTGTGGTTTGCCGCAGATATTCACCCTCCAGCCAGATCGCGCAGGTGGGTCGAGGCCCCTCCCGAGTAGTACCGAGTAGTACCGCCGACCCCACCAACGTCGTCACCGCTGGCGCCCTCGCCCCTCCTGTTTCATCAAGGCGTCGTAGCCGCTGCCTAGCTAGCCGTGTGCGCGTGCACTGGCTGACCCTTGCGATGGTTTCGCCTCCCTGCGCCCATCCCCGACCGCGCCCATGCAGTCAGAGCCCATTCGCCATCTGGGAACGCGAGTTACGCTCCAACTGATCTGCCTTCGCCGCAGGCAACCCAGAGGCCACATGGGGTTTCAAGGGCTTACCCGCCCCCCGCCCTGATTCGCCCACAGATTCTGTGGATAACCTCGTCTGATCTGCGCGCATACTCGCCTGTTCATCCGCCACGATGGCCGCCAGGTCGGCATCGACTACCCGGATGCCCAGGCGCACAGCCTGGCGGGTCGCCCTCTCCCGAAACGCGGCGCTTCCGGTAATTTCCACCCGGCCGCCGAACTTCTGCGCCGCGATGCGAAGCGCGGCCTCCACGCTGCCCGCACTCCTGTCGTGCAACTCGATGCGCCGCCCGGTGTCGGTAAACATCTCCCGACCGCGGGAGTCTCGGTAGCGCACCTGCTGCCGCCGCTGGTCGATCTGGGCATCCAGTCCTGCCAGCACCAGCTTGCGCAGCGGCTCGACTTCATCGCCCTCGATGCCATCGCGTTGGTGCCTGGCTTCCCCTCGCTCACGGTAGCAAATGCCGCGCAGCGCGGCCTGCGCCGCTTCGTCGCCCTGCTCGGCCTGACGCTCAAGCCACTTGCGCCAGACCTCACTGCGCGGCTGCCTGACAGAAAGCGCCTTGCGCTCTTCGGCCTGGCGCTTTTGCAGTGCTTCGCGCTCCCGCGCCGACATCCAGGCCCAGAGAGACTGTGCGACGGCAAACGGCAGGCCATCCCGGCGCGCGGCGGCGTAGGCCAGTGCCCTCGCCTCCCTCTGCTCGGCCTGCAGGGCGGCCCGCTCGCTCCGGTGTCGCTCGCGCATCTCGGCACGCTGCCGAGGTTTGTCTCGGCGCAGAACGTCCTGTTCGGTCTTGAACCGATCGGCCAGCGCTGCGCGCGCTTCGGCGCGCTTTTGCCTGCGCAACGCGCGTTCATCGGGATCGCGACGGGTGCCTGAGAAGGAAGAAGCGTTCTCCCGGTCTTCCAGGCGTCCCCTTGACGGCTGCGTAGGCTGAACCTGCCGGCGTGCAGCCTCGATGTGCAGGGCATAGACAGCGGGCAATTCGGGAGTGCATCCTATAGGGACGAACGCACCCAGGCGCTCCTCCAGTTCGGCCTTGCTTGCCCAGCGGCCGAGCTGCGAAGCCTTCCCGGCGAGGACCCTGCCATCGGGCAGGCGTGTGGTCACGACCAGCCCGGAGCCCTTGGCCTGCATGGTGACGCCATGTCTGGCCAACGCCTCGTGAACGTGGGCCCAGGTCGATCCCGGGGAGCCGAGAGCCTGGCGCAGGTCCCGAGCAGGAGCACCGGCGACCCAGGTTTGAAAGGACGCGTCCCCAAGTCGATGTTCCGCTGCGGCCGCGCCGCGCGTGAGCCGGGGCTTTCCATGTTCCTTCAGCAACCCGCGTTCGCGTCGCTCCGCACGGCTCATGCGCACGATCTGCGGACCGGCGTCTGAGTCCAGCGTGATGAAAGGACCGTTCGCACGTTGGTGGCCGAACTCGAGCTCCAACTCCCGCATGCAGCGGTCGAGGATCAAATAATCCTTCTTGAACGGCGGGCTGACGGCCCGGAGCCTTTCCGGGTGCACCCGGTTGATGACCAGATGCACGTGGTCATTGTCGGTGTCGCGATGGATGGCCCACGCGGCCTGGTGATCGCCGTAGCCCAGTGACTGCATCACATGGCGACACGCGCGCTCGGCCTGACTGGCCGTGGGGCGTTCGCCTTCCTGCCAGTTGATGGCGACGTGGTAGACCGGGTTGCCGTGGAATCGCCCCCTGAGGCGGCAAGCGTCGGCCGTGCGATCGAGGACACCGGCGACATCTTCGGCATAGGCGAGGCGGTTTTCATGGAGCGCCCAGAACAGCGCCTCGTCAGGGATGTTGATGTGTCCGCCTTCAAGCATGTGACCGTCGGGCAATGCGCTGTCCGGGGCGGCGCGCATGATGTAGCGCATGACCGGCGCGAACCCGTTGCCGGCTGTGGAGTGCTTCAGGGTGATGACCTTGGCGAGCATGGCGCCCTCCGGCGCAAAACCTGGGCGGTACGCTGCAAGTCTTCAAGGACACGCCAGAATCTCCGGCGCTCTTCGGGACTGGCCCAGCCCTTGTCCTTCGGGTAGAGGTGCTTGATCAAGCGGCCGAGCTGATCGATGCGCCCGGCGGTGTTCCCATCGGCGCGGCTGATGACGGGCCGATGGAGAACGCGGCGCCGGATCAGTTCCGAGCGCGACATACCGGCCTGGCTGGCCTGCGCCGACAAATCCTGCAGATCCGTCTCGGTGAAGCGGACGGACACCCAGTGGGTCCGGGAAGCGTTCTGGTTCATACCCAGGCTCTGCCGGCCGAGCCCCACACCGTTCCGTTGACGGCCTGCGCCGAGTCGCTGCCACCCGGTTCGAAGCCGATGCCGGTGGTGTGCACGAGACGCGTGCAAGGTAAGGCGACGTGTCACGTTTTCCGCTGCGCTCGCAAACGCGTCCCATCGCCACTTGGTCAGGCTCCGCCCGACACCCGGAGGGCACAGCCGTGCGGCATGGCCACACCACGTCGCCACGGCCTTGCCGGCGGCGATGCTCCGCGGTTCCCTTGTCGCACCCGCCAGATCTGTGGGCCCACCCCGCAGAGTCCGGCTATCGGCCCAGCCCTGCGGGCCGCAACCGAGAGAGTCTATGGACGGCAATGACGACAAGGTCGACTCGCCATTCGATGCCCAGGCGGCGGCCGCGCAGGTTCCCGCCGCAGCGGCTGCGCTGCTTGCTGCGCTCAAGGCCAAGCGAGCCGCCAAAGCAGCGGCGACGGCCCGCGAATTTGCGCTCAAGAGCGTTCGCGGACTGGAACCCGTGATCGTCGATCTCTTCGACTCCGGCGCCACGCTGGGCGAAGTGTTCAACATCCTGCAGCAGGCCCTGCCCGCGGTGGCGCCAGCGGAAATGCGCTACGCGCTTGCCCAGACGCGGGAGCGCTATCGACTGAACGCCCCGCCTGCGAGGCAGCCGTCCAGCGGCAAGGCTTCCGCGCCAGCAACGAGTCGCCGCGCTCCACGCCATGCCCGTGCAGCACGGTCTCCTACCCAGGACGCTCCGGCGATTCGTGCGTCGTGCGCACCCGGTATTGCGGACCTCCCCAACTGGGCCGACGGATCGGATCGCCGCCCGGACGAATCCGATGCCGATTACGCCTTGCGCAAGAACCTCGAGGGCCCACCTGAGGCCAGGCGCAAGTTCATTGACGACCACAACATCTGAACCCCCTCACGGCAAAGGATTCGATCATGCTCAAGACCTTCATCATCGACGGTGACAAAGGCGGCGTCGGGAAAAGCCTCGCAGCACGCGCCCTGGTGCACCACTACCTGTCTCTCCCTGACAGCCAGCGTCCACGCCTGGTGGTCTATGACGCCGACATGTCCAATCCGGATGTCTGCGGCGACGGCGGACTGAAGGCCGGTGGGGGAATCATCGGCACCGCGATGCTCGACCTTTCCACCGAGAGCGGGTGGATCGACCTGGGCACCCGGGTCGCGATGACTGCTACTGCGGCGGCCGACACGGAGTACCGCATCATCGTCAACATGCCCGCGCAGATCGGCACGCGCGCCTTCGACGGCTCGATCCATATCGTCAGCGAAGTGCTGCGCGAGGCCAACGCGGTCCCGGTCTGGATGCTCAGCCGCACCCAGGAGAGCATCCGCGCGCTGCAGTACCGGCTGCGCCACATGCCGGCACAGTATGAGATCGGCCTGATCGTGAAGAACCTGTTCTTTGGCGCTTCGGACAAGTTCGCCCTGTGGGATGGCGACGACCTGTGCAAACTACTGGTCGAGGAACGAACCTGGGCCGAGACCGAGCTGCCCGAACTCAACGACCAGCTCACGGTGATGATCGGGCGACGGCCGTTCCACGAGGTACTCGCCACCGGCATCGACGGCAGGCCCCTGCAATTCGGCTACCGGCTGGCCCTGACCTCCTGGCTGCAGCGTGCCGGAGCGGCGATGGCGCAGGTCGAGTCACTCGATTCCCTGGGCGTCGCGTGATGGCCTACAGCAACTCGGAGCAGATTTTCATCGACGCCGTGGGTGCCCTGCCGACGGAGGATCAATGGAAGGACATCCGGTCCCTGCTCGGCATCCTCAGCAAGGCTGGCTTCGAGGTCGACGATCCCTCGAATGCGCCGCACGTCACCCTGTTCGCCTGGGGCTGGGCGCGGTCGACCGGCCGGGCCGATGTGCTCGCAGCGGTCAAGGCCGCAGTCCTGGAGAGCGCGGGTAGTCAGGCGCCCTCAACGCTGCCCGCCGACTTCGTGCCTGTGTTGGAGGCACTGACCGCCTTGCGCGCGGCGCACGCGGCCCCGGTCAGGATCGATCTTGGCGTGCTGCGTGACGCATTGCGCGAGTCGATCAGCACGATCTGGCTGCTGGCTGGAGGGCTGCTTCTGGCTTTCGCCTTCTGGGCCGGCATGCTGTGGGGGCAGCACGAGATGCGGCCCTTGCTCGCCGCCAAGCAGCAGACCATCGACCAGCTGAGCGCCCGGTGGCATGCGCGCTGAGGATGCCCGAAAGGCCGGCCTGATCAGCGCAGCGGCATTATCGGGGAGCGCCTGGCTATGGGGTGGCGCCAGCCTCGCCGGCCCGGCGTTGTCGATCACCCTGCTGCTGTGGATCGCGATAGGGCAGTCGGTAACAGAGCGTCATCTGGTCGCAGCGGCCTACTACCTGAGCGGCAGTTGGCCGATCGTCGGGGCCGTGCTCGGTTACTGGGGTCCCCACCACATTGCCGCCGCGGTCGGCGCCTGGTTCGGGACATCGCTCCTGCTCGCCTCTCCGTGGGGGATTCCACCGCGTCGGGGAGGACTGCTCGCCGCACTGGTGTCGACGGCGGTTCCGCCGCTGGGCGTGATCGGGTGGTTGTCGCCCCTGACCGCCGCCGGCACCCTGTTCCCGGCAACGGGATGGCTCGGCATCATCTGCCTGATGATGATGACCGTGGCCCTTCCGGGCGCATTGCACGGCAACACTGCGGCGAGATGGCTGCTGGCGAGTTTGATTGGCCTCGCGCTGGGTGCCAACAGCGCAGCCCGTCTGGCACCCGAGCCGCACTTGCCGTCTGGGTGGGTCGGAGTGCAGACTTGGATCAAACCGGGCGACGGCAATGTGCTCGCCTCGATCCAGAACAATCAGGCAGTGATCAGCGCAGGCATCGAGCAAGGACTCGGCGCACGAGTGGTGGTGTTCCCGGAGGCCATCGTGCCGAACTGGTACGACGGCACACGTGCCCAGCTCAGCGCAGCCGTGCCACTGGGGCAGACATGGCTGCTCGGCGTGCAGGTCGAAAAACGCGATGCCATTGTTCTTGCGAAAGCAAGCAACAGCAAGATGGACCCGCTCGTCGCAGCCGCTGGGTTACTGCTTGGTGGCGACTGGCAACCGTGGAGCTCCCGCTCACTGCGTCCTGCCTGGTGGCAACCGGTGTTTGAGGTCGATGGCCAGCGCGTGTGGGCCGCCGTCTGCGTCGAGCAAGTGCTGCCCTGGACATGGCTCGAGGCGATGGCACAGCGGCCTGATGTGATCCTGGCGCAGACAAATGCTTGGTGGGCTGGCCAGGACCGGGAAGCGCCGGAGATTCAAGAAGCCAGTACCAACGCATGGGCCCGGCTCATGAGCCAGCCGGTCCTATCGGCTGTGAACTGGTAATTGGCGGCTAAGTTCATGTCGACGTTGCGCGGGCCGATCCGCTCGAAGGGAGACAGGTCCTCGGCCTGAACGGACGCTCGCCGGATTCGACCTAGTGGCCGGTCCCGACCCGTTGCCGCCGTTGCGCTTCGAGGAAAGCTGTCGTTCAACGCTTGAATTCACCGACCTTGCGCGGCTTTATGCGCAAGGTCCGGTGGAATGATGAGTTAGCCAGCTTTCCCTGAGCCCCCGCAACAACCACAGGGCGCACCCGATGGGAGGGCGGAGATTGTATTGGCACGTGCCTCAAGCGAAAGGCTCTCTGTTACCAGACCTCGCCGGGTACGCTCGATTGTGACGGTGATAATTTCATCCGCGTTTCCCGCCACAGAGAAGGACTTCTTGAATCTTTGGTCGCCACTCTTTGCAAACTCACGAACAGTTTGGACTACGGTTTTTTCATTCATATGATTTCCTATTTGTTAAGCACGTTGAACACGATCCTGCGACAGCCTTTCATTCTCAAGAGAGTTGTAAAACTCAGTGGCAGCCTTGTTTTGTTTGAGCAACCCCTCACCATCAACTGAAAGGCTAGGAAGTGAGCGGCATCTCTTGACATCGTCGTAGTGCATGATGAATTGATCTTTGAATGTTCGTCGTATAATTTTTTCATCAATAATTCCTCCCTCGCAGCAAAGAGCCACTAACTCAAGCGTATTTACGACCTTGATTACATCCGGAGTAATTGGTTTGTTTGAGTCAATTTTGCTTAACGTTGCCATGTAGTCCCACAAAGGAAGGAGTAGTTGCCGTTGAGAAAGCAATTTCTGGTTTTGGTGCACTTTGTAGGCAACGATAATCGCTATTGTCGTAGCAACGCCAGATAAAACAGCCCCCGCGGCCGCTGAAATTGCAGTGATCAAATTGACATCCATAGGCGATTCCTTTGCTGGTCAACGCTCAGCTTGAGCGGCGCGGCGAATGCCGCATCCGCTTGAAGCGCTAGTTATAAATCATACGTGTCCATCGACTGATCAATTGCGGACATGGAAATTATCGTGTCGTTGCCGTACACACTGCGCATTTTCCCGGCAATGAACTCCTCTTCGCCGCCGGAGCTTGCAGCACGCGTGCATGACGCTCTATGAAGCTTCTGAAGCTCCTCTTTGAACGTTGCCAGCCTGATCGAAGGAATCGCTTGAGCCCGTCGCCCGGATGGCCACGACAATTCATAGAAGTCCAGCCCGTAATTAAGCATATTTGAATCAAGCGGGTAACTGATGCAAATGAGGTACGTATTACCTGCCGATGTGGCGATCTTGACGCGATATGCCTTATTATTTGGGTCCACTGCGCTCTCCTGATAATTTCTAGCGTAATTTGTCCAGCAGATCATTCTGAATAATCGGGACGGTGCGGAATATTCTGGTCACGCGAGTCCTCAGAAAGCGCAAGTGCATCATGGGCTTGCTGGCTTGTGCCTCGTCTGAATGCCAAGATAAAAAACCATAAAACCCGGTGCCCCTTCTTGTCACGCCACAAGCCCCGGCATCAAGAGTAGGTACGCAACCCGTACCCGAGCCATGGCTTTCGGATTGAAGGCTCCGCGTCGATCGTTGCCTAGATTGTGAACCAGAATGCCTGTGTTTGGTGTGAGCGATTCGGAGGCTGAGGTCGGAAGCCTCCACCAGGTCGAAGGTGCCGGTTCGACGGCGCTGAAAGCGGCAGATCGCTAGGCCGACGGTGTCGGCGACTGCGGACCACACCATTGCCGTCGCAGCCACAGGCCGCGGCCGGTGCCCGCTTTGGCCGAGGACCAGTCCTCCGGGGTCTTGGGTGGGAATCAGGCTTGCCTCCCGACCACCGACAGAGGGACGAGAGTCCGAGCAGCGGGCCCACCGAACTGAGTCCCAGCATGGCACCGACCTCGCCGATCCTGATGCTCGAGCAGTGCGCGCCCGCCATCGCTCAAGTCACGATGGCCGCCATCGTGCAACAAGAGAGCGCTGGCAACCCGCTGGCCTTGCATGACAACACGACCGGTCGGGGCTACCGCCCGGCAAGCGTGGCGGGCGCGGCCCGAATTGCGCGTGAGCTCATTGCGCAGGGTCACTCGGTGGACGTCGGCCTGGCGCAGATCAACAGCAGGAATCTGTCCAGGCTGGGGCTCGACGTGGATCAAGCGCTCGATCCTTGCGAGAACCTCCATGCGGCTCAGACCGTGCTTCTGGACAGCTGGGGCCGAGCCGGCACGCTCATGGGCATGCTATCCGCGTACAACACCGGGCAGGTGGCGAGCACCAGGGGCGCGGACTACGGCGCCGGCGTTTTCGCGCAGGCCGGGACCATCGTGCCGTCGATTCCCGATGGACGGATGGCTCGCTGGGCGCTGGCCTCGTCCTCTCTGCCTCCGGTGCAACCCACCATCACCTGGGCCCCACAGGCCAGCCCCCTCGCACCGAAATCGGGAGATCTGCACCCGCGGTCGTGAGGTCCGTTCACCAAGCGACACGCGCGCGACGACGCGTCGCTCAATGCATGTCGCTCGGTCCTGACGGCTTGCCGGAGAACTCCATCGGATCCCGCTCGAGCTCGCTGATCGCCTCGTCCAGCGCCTCCTGGTCGGAGGCGAAGTGATCGTCCCAGACATAGGACGCGCCCTGACGGTCGACCACTTCGAGGATCCAAGCATCCTCGCCATCGCCGTAGATCTCCACCGCGACGGTAATCCCCTGCCGCGTGATGCGCTGACTCAACGGCGATTTCACGAAGGGCGGCTCGTCCTCCATCGACGTGGGGCGCCTCCTCGCAGGGCTCATGGACATCGCCTCGAGATGCCCCGCCCTCGCCCGCTTGCACGACTGGATGATCTTGTTGATCAGGTCATCGGCGATGCGCGTCATCTCCTGGGTGTTGCGGGCAAACTCGGCCAGTGCCTGGGGCGAGGCAGGCTTGGCGTCATCGATCGGCATGGCGGCGGCAGCGTCGAACATCTGCCGGACTTCCTCCAGGCGCGTGAGCGCCCGGTGCGCCTTCTCCGGGAAGTTCAACTGTTCGGCACCGCCAAACAGGCCGTCCATGAATCCGTCAAGTTCCTGGGCCCGCATCGCTGCCAGCGCGGCCAGGCCTGCGCGCGTGGCCGCAACCAACTCACGGGTGAGCCGGAATGGCTCGCGACTGTCCTGGTGCCGTGCCAGCCGATTCCATAGCCCGGACATGAGCGTGTTGACCAGGACCTCGACGTCGTCAACGGAGTCAAACTGCGGCAGCTCGCCGTTCCAAAGAGCTGCAACCACGCCCATCGGCGAAACGTCGATCGCCGGCGACGCGATCGCGCCCATGAACAGCGTCCTGGCCGCGACAAAGGGCGTCGGGCAATGGTGTCGGTCGAGCAGAGCCCGAACGGACTGCTCGCTGACGTCGGAAGTGCGTGGGATTTTCATCGGAGCAGCAGGAAACCGAATCGGTCGTAGCGCGCGTGGCGGTTCATGAACAAGGATTATCCGTCTGCGCCGCCAGCCTTTGCTTGCGCAGCGCCCTCCATCGCTGCCGCATGCGTCCACTGTCACTTCCGCACAGGCGCGTGGCTTCGCGCTCCGAGACGGCGCCCACGCAGATCAATGCGACCACGGACGGCAGGTGGCGCATCGCCTCGCTCTCCTGCCGGTCGCCTTCCAGGCGGACGGCCTCCATGACACGCCGCTGCTCCACCTCGATGAGCTCATCCTCGACAGACAAGCTGTGCAGAGCGGACGGAACGGGGCGGCGACCGCCCTCGTCCGCTTCTTCCTCGTCCTGCAAGGAAACCTCGCGGCCGCGCCACCGCTCAACCATCCCCCACATGCGGCCCAACACATAAGTCCGCGGGTCTCCGAGCAGTGGGTCGTATTTGTCCACGCCGGCGGCGCGCTCCAGGCACATGGTGTAGAGACTCTGGCACGCGTCCTCGAGAGTCAGCGTGCTGACCGCTGCGAATCGACACGCCTCTGCCTCGACGCTGCGATACAGCAGCTCAGCCCGCTCCAAGACCTCGGTGTCATCCATGGTGAGCCTCCAGGAGGGCGCGCACGCGCGCCAGCAGCGCGTGTTGCAGGTCGGCCTCGAACTCATGCAGCGCCTCCCCAGCATATCCGTGGGGGTTGCTCCGTGCCATGCAGCGATCCAGCGTCGCGGCGTGGTCAGGGGCGAGGAGCCGGCACAGCTCTTCAGGGATCCGCAAGGAAAAGAAGGCTCCTGCGGATCCCCCCGGGGCCTGCGATGTTGAGGAGTCTCTGGAAATCATCGCCGACAATCCCTGCACGTCGTTCCGTTCCCGCTGCGCCGGCGCGGCGACAACCGGCTTGCGTCTTCTTGCCGCAGGCGCTTGGGCGGCCTGCTCCTGCGCAAGCGCGCAGCGGTCGCCCGTGATGGGCTCCGTGGATTCGAGCACGATCCTGCGAGCGGCGGCATCGAGTGCGCGGAATCGCTCCCAGGCATCGACGCTGTAGAGGCGCCCGGTGTCGATCAGCCCGCGGGCCACCGGATCGCGGGCGATGCGCAGCATCATGCCAGCCCAGGCCTCCTGCTGCCCAAGGGTGCGGGCGACCGCTGCCGCTGGCATGCCGGCATCGACCAGGCGCAGCACCGTTGTGGCGTATTCGCCCAGGGTCAGCTCGTCACGGTGCATGTTCTCGGTCGCCTGCAGGACCAGAGTCGCGGCGCCGAGAGGCGGGTGGATCTTGGCCAGCAGGCTGGACCAACCCAGAAGCTTCGCCGCGCGCCAACGGCGCTCCCCGTACACGATGACCCATTGCGCGCCGGCTTCACACACGCCGATGGGCTGGAGTTGACCCACCACCGCCATGCTCCGGGCCAGGGCGTCGAGTGATGCGGGGTCAAAGTGCCGCCGCGGCTGATCGACGTCTGGACGCAGGCGGCTCAGCGGAACATCCATGAGGCGCTGACTTTGCAGCGCGTCGGCGTCGAGATCAAAGGGTTGGGTGTGCGAACTGGACATGGACGAATTCCCGTGAAGTGCAATTGATCAAGGCGTCAACCGCCCGCGGCGCGAGGTGGCGTGACGCGCAACTTCTGCGCAAGACTCTCCAGGGCGGCTTGCACCGCCTCGCTCGGACGAGCCGGCGGCGCTCCGGATCTGAACTCGGGCGGGCAAACAGGAGCCGCACGCTGTCCGGCTCGCTTCTGCGTGGCCATCCATTCGGCGCGCAGCTTCTGGACGTCACCCAGCAGGGTGCCGACGTCATGCCCCTTGCGCACGTACCAGTCGTGGTTGCTGCGGACGTAGTGGGTCGCAACGTCAGGCGCCTGCACACCCAGACGGCGAACCAACTCGGCAACCTGATGACGCGCCCGGCTGTCACGCAGCGGCGGAGCGTCGTAGCGACTCTGGTAGGCGGCGCCGTACTGCGCCCACACCGCGTCACACAGTTGCTGCTCATCTGGCGTGAGGCGCAGCTTGCCGGCTTTGGGTTGGCATATGCCTGAAGAACCGGGGGGCGGCAAAGGCGCGTCAGCGCCTGCAGGAGCGGGCATCGCGGCGAGCACGGGTAGGTGACGCTGTGACGGCGCGGCGAGCGTCACAGGCTGTGCGCCATCTCCACCTTCTCCTTCCTCTTTTCCTTTGGCAGGGTGCTGGGGAGGAGGCGTCACATGTGACGTGGCATCCGTCACCAAAGTGGCGTCACCGCGCGTCACGTCCGGCGTCACATGTGCGGCGTCAACAGCCGCCACCGCCGGCGGCGCCGCCGGATCTGGCGCGACCGGTCCGCCCGGCTCCATCGCCTTGCGCCGCGCGCGCAGCCGGCGCATGCGCTCGGCGCTACTGCTCGCGCGCCGAGTGGGTTGTTCATCGCGCTGCAGGTGCTGAACACGTTCCCAGGCATCCAGCGCGAGTTCCGCAATCAGTGGGTGGTACATGCGCCCGTCGCTGCAGGTGATCCATCCGCGCAGGGCCACATCTCTGACCTTGCGCCAGCGCATCAGCGTCAGGCCCCCGGCGAGAAACGCCAGCACGCGATCATCGTCGGGAAGGCTGGCTGCGGGCACCTGGAGCCAGGATTTCGCCCACAGCGCCACCGCAGCCTTGAACTCCACCGGGGTGGATAAGGCGAAGAAGTCGGAGTCCATCAGCCGCGTCACGTCGAGTGGCATGAACGGCATGCTGCGCAGGTCGCACGCGGGCGGGGTCAGCGGCGCGGTGTCCGGGCGCATCGGGTAACTTCTTGGGAGGCGGCGCCGAGGCGCTCACAGTGCAGCCGAGCCGGAACAAGCGCGGCGCTTCCGTTCGGAGCCTTGGTGCGCCCGTGTTTGATGTCGCTCACGGCCGACAGCGATAGGCCGATCCGGCGCGCGATCTGCGTCAGGCTCATGCCCGATCGCTCGATGTTGGAGATGCATCTTGCCCAGTCCATGCGCAAAGTCTACGGTAAGCCGTATATCCATGCAACGGCATACCGTCACGGTATTCCGTAATAATTCAGCCCATGACAACGCCCGGCGACATCATCAAGAAGCGCAGGGATGCGCTCGGCCTGACCCAGACGGCTCTATCGAAGCAGGCCAAGGTGCATCTCAACACCCTTCGCGACATCGAGGCGAAGGGTGGAGCGAAATCGAGCTTTCTTCCGCAGCTCGCACGCGCGCTCTGCATCGACATCTACGCGCTGGTCAATGGCGAGCTGTCCACGATCGAAGATCGGCCATCGAACCCTGAATCTGGCGCCGCCAGTCCCAGCGGGAAGCTGGAGGCGGGGCGTGCAATGTCTCTGGTCGACGAGATCATCGGCCAGATCGCTCCAGTGTTGCAGAGCGCGGCACGCGAGGAGTTCCAGCGCTGGCTCAGCGGCGAGCACACCAGGGAACAGGCCAGCGCCATCCTGGACGCTCTGCTCAACGCCTCGAAGTCTCTGCCCGCTTCTCCACCGGGCCTACTCGAGTCGCCACGGGTACCTGCCAAGGCCACGAAAAAGAACGTCACATGAGATTGCGCACTGGCACGCTCATCCCCGGAACCGAAACCCCGGTCGGCACCGGCCTGAATGCCCCGGTGCGCGCGACCATCCGCGTCGAAAGCGCTCTGCACCTTGCCATCGTCAAGCGCCTGCCGCGGGAGAAGGTCCTGGCGGAATGCTTCTGCGCGATGCTGTTTCGGGGCTGGGGCCTTCCCACGCCCGAGCCCATCATCATCCAAGAGCATGGAAGCCTGATCTTCGGCAGCCTGGACACCGGTTACCCGAACCTGGCGCAGCGTCTGGGGTTCTCGGAGGAACTTCCGATCGAGCACAAGAAGCAACTCGAACTCGCTGGGTCGCACATCGTCTGCTCCTGGGACGACGCGCCCAAGGCGACGGCGGTGGATGAAGCCATCGCAAACGCCGATCGCAACCTCGGCAACGTCCTGTGGGACGGCACCGACCATGCGTACATCGATCATGACCGCACGCTTGGGCTGATCGCCCAGCAATACAACCTCTTGGCGGAGATGGCCAAGATCGTCGGGAAGGCCCGCGAGATCGAACAGGGCGCGGTCGCGGCAGCCCTCTCCCTGGACTCGACCCTTCCGTCCCGATTCGACGTGCCGGACGGTGTGGATTTTTCGCAGTTCGTACACTACACCCAGCAGCGATTGAGTGGATTGGGTGTGCGCCTCCTGAATCGTTTTCCCAAGCCTGATGACCTCCTGACCGACCTCGAGCCCGCTCCATGATCGCCGAAGCACCCGAACCCAACGCTCACTGGCGACCCGTTTTCTGGGAGCCGGTGGCAGGCACCGGCGAGCGGCTCATGGTCGGCGTCCTCGTGCAATGGAACGACCAGTTCACGGCGCACCGGTTCATTCGCGACGACGTGCTCGATTGCCTGTACGGGAAGGCCGCCAAAGGGGCACGGACCCTGATCGAGACAGCCCTCCAGAATCTGCGGGACATCGCAGCCGGCGGGGCCCTGTATGTCGACACCATGCCCGCGCTGTATGGCGTGCACCCGGGTCAGTTGCGACATACCCATGCCGAGAGTCTGGCGGAGGTGTTACGCACTGCGGCGCTGCTGTACTCCAGTCTCACCAACCTGGACAAGCTCGACGAACTCGAGGAAGTCGACGCTCCCTCGCAGGAGGAAGGCAACAGGCGCTTCACCACGGAGGTTCGCGACCGGGTGATCGCGGCGCGCCCGCAGCTGACCCAGTACTTTGGACGCACGGCCCCCCTCATCGACGGCGGCGAGCTCACCAGATTCGGGTTCGTGAGCCCACGCGTCATCCTTCATTTCGGCGTGCTCTCGGCGGTCAGGCAACCGACCGGCCTGCGTGACGCCAGAGCCCGATTGTGGGAACTGTTCCGCGCCCGCGAGCTCTCCGGCATCAATCTCGCCGCCCTGATCTTCGGCACGCCGAGCGCAGAAGATCCGACCCTGTCACCGCGCCAGGTCGATGCCATGCGACGCAACCTGGACGAGATCGAGCGAGAAGCTGACAGCTACGAGATGCGATTTTTCGCGGTCGCGTCCGTGCAGGCCGGCGCTGACCGCGTGCTCGAGCTGGCCTAGTCTCCGCCCTCCCTCCATGCAGGCCGCCATCCGGCGGTTTTTTTGCGTCTTGCGGGAAGCGGTAGGCACAGGGGACATCCCCTTCGCAAATGAACTACGGCATGCCGTTGTGTTTTGGTACGGTTTGCCGTATCTTCTGGGTTCATCGCAATCCGGAACCGGTCCCAGTCCATGTTCTTCCTCCGCTCCTCCGTGAACTATGCCTTGGTCGGCGAGCGTGATGGCTGCGCGGGCCGGGAGCCGGCGCCACGCCTGTGGCGCAGGACGGACTATCGATCGGGTTATGCCTGTGGCCTGCTCGAACGCGCGCAGCGCATCGCCGGCGCCGAACGGCAAGCGGATTGCTCGCTCGGGCAGCCACCGGAGGACGATCATGCTGACGTCAGCTGAAACCTGGGAAGTCGGCAGCCATCGCAGCGTCGAACGGGTGTTACCCGATGGCCAGCGATTCACTCTCTGCGAGATCTATAGCGGCGCGCTCGACAGCCTGGAGCAGGCAGACGCCGCGCAGCACCTGGTCGCCGCAGCACCCCAGCTGATGCGTGCCCTGCGCCTGATGCTTGCGCAGGGCACATCGGACGGAGCCCGGGCGATAGCCACCAGCGCCCTGAACATGGCGCTGGGAGTGCGTCGATGACCGCACTCCTGACGAACAGCGGCATCGACGTGTGCCCCGGCGAGCTCGATCCCTCGACCGTACGCATCGACGACATCGCGCACGCGCTGTCTCTGCGCTGCAGACTCCTCGGGCACACGAGAATCCACTACTCGGTCGCGCAGCACAGCCTGCTCGTGACCCGCATCCTCGAGGGCATGGGCGCCCCCCGGGACGCGATCCTCTGCGGCTTGATGCACGACGCGCACGAGGCCTACGTCGGAAACGTACCGACATCGATCAAGACATTGCTCGGCGCCGCTTGGGCGGACGTGGAGCGGCAGGCTGAGGCGGCCGTTCTCGTGGCAACCGGTCTGACGCACGCCATGATGGACTGGCGGGACTTGATCCGCCACGTCGACCGGATCGCACTGGCCACGGAACGGCGCGACCTGATGCGCTTCGATGCCGACTCGAATCGCAGCTGGCCGGCGCTTGCCGGCGTCGAGCCATATCCCCACCCCGCCACGGAAGGCGGATGGTCACCGCGCTGGTGGGAAGAGCTGTTTCTCGACCGATTCAAGAAACTCGGCGGTGTACAGATCCACCCCGTGCACGCCGCGATGTTCCGGCCCACACGCAGCGGCGTGACGGTTCTCTAACGATATCCGAAGGAGTCGCTCATGAAGCGTTCAATTCTCACTGTTGGCATGCTCCTCGCGGTCGGCTTGGCCGGGTGCGGCAGGCATGGCTCCGCGTCCGCACCCGGCCCGAGCCCCTTCTCTGGACACGACAAGGCGTGGTTCGATGCGCACATCAAGGAGCGCGCAGCTGAGGTCAAGTGGTGCAACGGCAACAGCGGCTATGTCAACCCGCTTCAGCCACCCCAGCGTGCCGACCAGGCCGCGACCTGGGATCCATCTTGCGACGCAGCCTCAGATTCGTGGAATGCCGGGTTGCGCAACGCCAGGACCGGCCCCGGAGCATTCTGAATCGGGCCATTCGCACTCATCGGCTGGACACCGGCGACGGTATAGACCGTCCTCGGGGTCAGCCAGACAAGACCGACAGAAAGAACGTTAAGGAGGCGCTCGCGACGCGCGACGCTGACTGATCTCGGAAGACCGACCTCCATGTACAACGACCTCCTCGAGCTTCCCCAACGCGTGATCGCAACGGCCCGCATCGGCGTGCGCCCCGAATTGCGTGACATCGAGACCGCAAGCCGCCAACTGATTGCCGCTCGCACGGAGCTGCAGCAGCGTGGCCGCAGCGCTCTGGACCTGGAACCGGCGCGGGTCGCCATCGCGGTGCTGCGCCTCGGCCACATGCCGCATCGCAATGCCTGCATCGGCGCCGTGGCGGCGCTCGCCGACGTGATGACGGATCCGGAGCCCCTCAACGGGGATGTGTGATGGCTTTGGACGTGGGACACGTGGCAAACTCTGACGATCCTGGTGCTCGCTGCGGCACCGCCCTCGACACCCGTACCGCCGTGCTCCTGCGCGCCGACTTTGCAGAGCATCGTCGCCAGACCCGCGGCTTCGGGCCTGAACCGGAACTAACCCATGGCTGACAAGATCCTTGTGACTGCCCTCGAGGGCGCCCGCATGCTCTCCATGGGTCGCTCGACGTTTTGGCGCGCCGTCAGCGCCGGCATGCTGCCGCAACCCGTGCGGATTGGCGGCGTTACGCGGTGGCGGGTGAGCGATCTGCTTCGCGCTGTCGATCCAGCCAGTCCGCCCACCACTGCATCAGCTCCCGGCGCTGATCCAGATACTGCGCCCGGTTGTACGCCGCCCGAACCGCATCAGTCTCCCGGTGCGCGAGCTGGCGCTCGATGACGTCGTGCGCAAAACCCGATTGCTCATTGAGCACCGTGGAGGCCAGCGCCCGGAACCCGTGCGCGGTCATCCGGGTCCGGTATCCCAGCCGGTAGAGCGCGAACAGAAATGTGTTCTCGGACAGGGCATGTCCGGAGCGCCGCGGCGAGTCCAGCACGAGATCGCGATCGCCGGTGAGCAGCCGAAGCCGTTCGAGCACCGCCTGCGCCTGTCGTGACAGCGGCACGACGTGCGGCAAACCCGCCTTCATCCTGCTTTCAGGAACAACCCAGACCGCGTCCTCCTCGCGCAACTCGTCCCAACGCATGCTGCGCAATTCGCCGACGCGCACGAAGGTCAATGCAAGCAATTGCAGACCGAGGCGAGTGACCTGCTCGTCATAGCTGTCGATCGCCGCGAGCAAAGCGCCTGTCTCGGCGGGCGGAATACTGGCCATTGGCTTCTTCACCTTGCGCGGCTGCAGAACCCGCACCAGGCCGGCCGCGCCATGGCTCTCGATGTAACCGACGTCCTGGGCGTAGTCGAAAACGGCGGTGATGCGTCCGGCTACGCGATGCGCAGTCTCAACGCGCCCGCCGATCTGCACTGCCTGTACCACCTCGACGAGCTTCGTGCGCCGGATCTGGTCGATCGGCAAGGATCCAATGACGGGGTAGGCGAAGCGCTCCAGCGTGCCGGCGACCTGGCCCTGATGTTTACCGTTGGAGAGGCCGGGAAGCTTGATCTTGAGCCATTGCTCGGCGACATCCTTGAACGTCGGCACCACCTTCGGCGCCGGCGTGGCGGCCTCTGCCTCGTTTGGAGCGCCCTTGGCCTGCACGTGGGCCACCCGGGCCTGCGCCAGGGTCATGACCGGGTAGCGCCCATAGGTCCGCGTGCGCTGCTTGCCATCCTGCGCATAATTCGCCCGCCAGCTCTTCAGTCCGGTCGGTGCCACAAAGAGATACAGCCCACCGCCGTCGGTGAGCTTGTAGGGCCGCTCCTGCGGCCTGGCCGCCTCGACGGCCTTCACGGTGAGACCCATGGTATCGCCCCTCTCGATGCCATGAACGATACCACGTTTGGAGGCTGGCTGGCGTGGTACCGCCACGAACGCAAAAGGACGCCAAGGGACGCACCCCCCTCTGAAAAAGCCCCTTCGCAGAGATTGCGCGGGGCGTTCGGGGATCGCCTTGGATCAATTCTGGCGGAAGCGGTGAGATTCGAACTCACGAACGGTTGCCCGTTGCCGGTTTTCAAGACCGGTGCAATCGACCCCTCTGCCACGCTTCCGAAGGGTCAGGATTGTAGGCGAGCCCCGGGATTGGGTTGCATCAAGCCGTGGAGTCCGGTATAGGCTCTGCATCGCGTCGGCTATCTTCAGTGGGCGGCAGAAACAGGGTCAAGACCTCGTTGAGCAGTTCCCATCCTCTGGGCGTGGCGGCAATGCGCCTGGGTGTTTCAAGGAGCAATCCCAACTGCCCGGCATGGTCCAGCCCGGAGCGCAGGGTCGACAACGGCAAGCCGGTGCGCTGGGTGTACAGCTCGGGGTTGAAACCTTCGCGCAGGCGCAAGGCGTTCAGCAGGAACTCGAATGGGAGTTCACGTCGCGTCACCTCCTGCTCAGCTTGCATGGCCGTGCCCGACATCGCTTGCTGCATGTAGCGCTCGGGCTGGCGCCAGCGGGTCTGGCGGATGACGCGGTGGGCGAAACTCAGCTTGGAATGTGCGCCGGCGCCTAGCCCCAGGTAATCGCCAAATTCCCAGTAATTGCGGTTGTGCCGGCTGTAGTGCCCTGGGCGAGCGTAGGCCGACACCTCGTAGCGCTCCAAACCCGCACATTGCGCTGCGTCAGCCACGGCCAGTTGCATGTCGGCAGCCAGTTCGCCGTCAGGCAACTGCTTGGGTGGGCGCTTGGCAAACGGCGTTTGTGGCTCCAGGGTGAGTTGGTAGAGCGAGAGGTGGGGTGGCTCGTGGGCAAGCGCCTGCCGCACCTCGGCCACGACCTGCTCCAGGCTTTGACCGGGCAGCGCGAACATCAGGTCAATATTGAAGGTGGGAACGACACGGCTGGCTTCTTCGATGGCGGCTCGGGCTTGCCTTGCGTCGTGGATGCGGCCAAGAACGCGGAGTTTGGCGTCATCGAAGCTCTGCACGCCGATGGATAGACGATTGACACCGGCTTGGGCATAGGCTGCGAAGCGATCGCGTTCGAACGTGCCGGGATTGGCTTCGAGAGTGATTTCCGCATCGGGCATCAAGGCGGCTCGTGCCCGCACCTGCGTCAACAGGGCATCGATGGCATCGGGAGAGAAAAGGCTGGGCGTGCCACCGCCGATGAAGACGCTCGCGATGCGGCGCCCCCAGATGAGTGGCAGCGCGACATCCAGATCTGCGATCAAGGCCTGCACATAGCGCTCTTCGGGAATGACGGATTCGGCACCGCGCCATTCATGGGAATTGAAGTCGCAGTATGGGCATTTGCGCAGGCACCAGGGCATGTGCAGGTACAAGGCCAGCGGTGGCAGAGCCCGGAGTTGCAGGGTGCCGGCGCGCATGTAGTGCGGGAGTTGCACGGTTGCATGCTGCAACGGCGGGACGCCGGTGGCCGTCACACTGGCCGTTGGCGCCAGCTCGACTTGCGGGTGAATCGGCACGACTCGACCGTTCACGACGGGCTGCCAGGTGTCAGCCTGGAACGGATACGCCAAACAACCTGCAGCAACTGCACCAGTTGCCGCGCTGCGCGGGCACGATGGCTGATGCTATTTTTCTGTTCAGCCGGGATTTGGGCCAGGGTCAGGTTCGCATCGGGCAGCAGGAACAGGGGGTCATAGCCGAAACCGCCCTCGCCCGCGGCGGCAAGCGCAATGGCACCGTGCAGCCAGCCGTGGGCGATGAGCGGCTCGGGGTCGCTCGCATGGCGCACGGCGGCAAGCACACAGGTGAAGTGGGCGCGACGCTCGGCCACCGCTTCCATCTCCCGCAGCAATTTGCCGTTGTTGGCCTGATCCTGCGCGGCGCGGCTGCGTTGGCCACTGTCGAATCCACCGTTTTCGTGCGCGTAACGGGCGGAATGCACCCCAGGGGCCCCGGCAAGCGCCTGGACGCACAGCCCAGAATCATCGGCCAGCGCCGGCAGGCCTGTCTGCGCCGAGGCATGCCGAGCCTTCGCAAGGGCATTTTCGATGAAGGTGGCGTGGGGCTCGGGGCATGCACTGACGTTCCAGTCGGACTGCAAGGCCAGGTCGAGATCCAACCCCTGCAGCAACACCTGGAATTCACGCCATTTGCCCGCATTGCCCGTCGCCAGCACGAGGCGCGGCTGATCGCCTGCAACCACCTTCATGCCAAGCCAAGCGCCTGCCTCTGCGAACCGATGATCTGTCCGATACCGAGCTGCGCCATGTTCACCAACGCATCGAGTTGGCCACGCTGGAAAGGCTCGCCTTCGGCCGTGCCCTGCACTTCAACCAAACCGCCGGAGGCGGTGCCGACCACGTTCATGTCGCAATCGCAGATGGAGTCCTCGTCGTACGCCAGATCGAGCAGGGTTTCGCTGCCGAGCAGGCCGACGGACACGGCTGCGACCAACTCGCGCATGGGGTTGCGCTCGACCTTGCCTTGGCGCAGCAACCATGAGCACGCGTCCCAAGCCGCCACGGCGGCACCGGTGATGGCAGCGGTACGGGTGCCACCATCGGCCTGCAGGACATCGCAGTCGAGAAGGATCTGACGCTCGCCCAGGGCAGCGAAGTCGAACACGCTGCGCAGGCTGCGGCCAATCAGCCGCTGAATCTCCTCCGTGCGCCCCTGCGGACGGCCGCGCTTGACTTCGCGGTCGCTGCGTGTGTGGGTGGAGCGCGGCAGCATGCTGTATTCGGCCGTGACCCAGCCCTTGCCCGTGTTGCGGCGGTGCGGTGGAACGCGCTCTTCGACACTTGCCGTGCACAACACACGGGTTCGGCCGAACTCAACCAGCACCGAACCCTCGGCGTGACAGGTGAAATCACGGGTCAATCGCACTGGGCGCAGGGTATCGGCTGCGCGTGCGTCGGAGCGGGAATAGGGCATGGCGCTTATTTTTTCGCCGCAGCGCGACGGATGGCTTCGTTGATTTCGGCAATGGAACGCTCGATGGCGGCATCGTCAAGTTCGTCAATGTGCATATCGGGCAGGCCCGACTGGAACGTGGAGGCGAACACGCCAGGCCGGATGCCCTCGGTGCTGACGCCCTGGGTGGTTTCGCGCTCGGCTTCCGCTTCCCACTCCATGGCCAGGGCGGTGACGTTGTCGGACTCGGCAGCGTTCTGCCGCAGCGCCAGCTCGACCATTTCGGGGACTGCATCCGACAACACGCGGTCGCTCAGCAGCCGCACGATGGTGGCCTCGGGCAACTGACTCCACAAACCGTCGGAGCACAGCATCACCATGTCGCCGGAACGCAAGGTTTGGGGAACGCCGATTTCGACGAAGGGCAACTGCGGCGAGCCCAGGCAGGTGTAAAGCACATTGCGATTGACCGGAGCGCCTTCCACAGTTGCATCGAGCACCTTGCTCTCGCGCACGGCGCGCAGCATGCGCTGCTCGGCATGGGAGTGGTCACGGGTACGGGTCAGCAGCGCACCATTGCGCAGGAAGTAAAGCCGTGAATCACCGACATGCGCCCATTGCGCCACACCGGCTTGCAAGACGCACAGCACCACGGTGGTCCGGGGGTAGTCGCTCAGACTGTGGGCTTTGGCGTAGCGTTGAATTTGCTCATGTGCAGCCAAAATCGCACGGCGCAGGAAGGCGCGAACATCGTCGAGGGCCGGCTTGGCCTCGCGCTGGAACATGGCTGCGATGGTCTGCAGGGCAAGTTGCGCTGCCATGTCGCCACGTGGATGGCCGCCCATGCCATCTGCCAGACCCAGCAAGACGCTGTCGTGCGTGTAGCAATAGCCCATGCGATCTTCATTGGCCATGCGGGCGCCACGACGACTGACCTGATAGACCGAGAATTTCATGATTTGTCGCGCCCTACAGGCGTCCGCTCGCGCCCTCCGACCGCAGGGCCCATGCGGGTTGCCCCGCCCATGCGCGTGACCTGCTTGGCCTTGTCCACGCGCGCCT
>DAIAZB010000396.1 GCA_027443745.1 Thiomonas sp.
CTGCTGTTGTTGCAGCGCCGGGTGAATGACGGCGTCGATGTGCCCGGCCTGGCCGTACACGTGCTTCGGATCCTGCAGAGGCTTGAGGTCGAAGCGCGCCCAGATGCCCAGGGGCTTCCAGGCGGTGACCACGATCCACTGCTTGCGCGCGATGGCGCGCTGCAGCTGGACGTGCATAGCCGCCGTGGAACTGGTCAGCAACGACAGGTCGTGCAGCCCGTAAACCCTAATCGCCTCGCGGGTGTTGATCATGAGGCCGGTGCCGGCCTCGATGCCCACGATGCGGTCGCCGAACCTGGCGTGATGGGCCTCGAGCTGATCGATGCTGTCCAGCGGGACGTAGCCGGGAACCGCCAGGCCCAGCCAGGTGCCGCTGGTCACCGGGCCGAGATCGACCAGCTTGTGCCTGTAGCGCTCCCAGTAGACGCGATGGGTCGTCGGCAGCCACGCGGTCAGCGTGGCGTCGACGCGCCCGCCGGCCACGGCGGCCCACATCGGCCCGGCCTCGGTACTGATCAACTCGACCTGGCGGTGCAGGTCCCTGCGCAGGATCTGCGCGGCGATGAGGGTGGCCAGGTCGCCGCTCGGCCACGAACGCACGTAGGCCAGGCGCACCTTGCCGTCGGCGGCCAGCGCCTGCACCGGCCTCCACGCGGCGCTCGCCGCGGCGGCGGCGGCGCCGACGGCCATGAAGTCGCGTCGTCGCATCATCGTTTCCCCAGCTTGGGTCGCCCCAGCGACTGGGTCACGCGATCGAGAATGATGGCCAGGATCACCACGCACAGCCCGCCGACGAATCCCTTGCCGACGTCGAGTTGGGTGATGCCCTCCAGCACCACGTCGCCCAGACCGCCGGCACCGATCATCGCGGAAACGACGACCATTGACAGACCGAGCATGATGGATTGATTGACCCCCGCCATGATGGACGGCAGCGCGGTGGGGACCTGCACCTTCAGCAGCAGTTGCCACCACGTGGCTCCGAAGGACTGCGTGGCCTCCACCAGCTCGTCGGGCACCTGGCGAATGCCCAGCGCGGTCAGGCGGATCAACGGCGGCAGCGCGAAGATGGTGGTGGAGATCACGCCCGGCACCAGGCCCAGCCCGAAGAAGATCACTGCGGGCACCAGGTAGACGAAGGCCGGCATGGTCTGCATCACATCCAGCACCGGACGCAGCACGCGCTCGAGCATCCGACTCCTGGCGCAGAGAATGCCCAGCGGCACGCCGATGAAAAGCACCAGCACCTCGGCGGCCAGCACCAGCGCGAGGGTCTTGTTCAGGTCGCCCCAATAGCCGAGGTTCCAGACCAGCGCCAGCCCGAGCACGCTGAACAGGGCCAGGCCCCAGGCGCCGGTGCGGCGCCATCCCAGCGCGCTCAGGGCGATCAGCGCGACCAGGGCGATGAACAGCCAGGGCGGCAGGAATTGCAGCGCCGCATGGAGCCCGATGATCAGCTGCCGCACGGCCAGCGCGACGGAGTCGAAGGCGTTCGCGTAGCGGTCGGTGAGCAGGTCCACCAGGTGAGCGACCCAGGCGCCGATGGGCAAGGGGGTTCCCAGGGTGTTCATGGTTGCCTGCCCTCGATGATGCCCGCCTGCGCGGGCAGCAATTCAGTCGCGACGGCTGGCTTGGTGCCACCTGCCGGCTCGCCTTGCTTGGGCTCGCCTTGCGCGAGCGCCGGTTCGTGCGGGGCGCCGTGGGTGTCGCCCTGCGCCAGGGCAGCCAGCAGGGTGTTCTTGTCGACCACGCCGACCACGCGCTCGCGTGCGTCCAGGATCGCCAGCGGCGAGCCTTCCGTGTGCATGCGCTGGATCAGGTCGGCCAGCTTGGCATCGGCGCCGGCGGTGGGCAGCGCGCGCCAGCTGGCACGGTCCAGTACATCGCGATCACGCTGGGCACTCGCCTGGGCGAGGTCGACGTAGCCCTGCACGCGCCGGGCGTTGTCGACCACCACCAGGCCACCGAAGCCGCTGCGCTCCATCTTGCGCAGCAGCGCGCGCGGCGAGTCCTTCGGGTGGGCGCTGACCCGCAGGGGCCGCATGATCTGCTCGGCGGTCAGCACCTTGGTACGGTCGGCGCCTTCGACGAAGGCCGACACGTAGTCGTCGGCCGGGCACGCCAGGATCTCCCGCGGCGTGCCCACCTGCACGAGGCGGCCATCGCGCACAATGGCGATGCGGCTGCCGATCTTGATGGCCTCGTCCAGGTCGTGCGAGACGAACACGATGGTCTTGCCGAGCTTTTCCTGGATTTCCAGCAGATCGTCCTGCAACTGCCCCCGGATCAGGGGATCCAGCGCGCTGAAGGCCTCGTCCATGAGCAGGATCTCCGGATCGGCGGCCAGCGCGCGCGCCAGGCCCACACGCTGGCGCATGCCGCCGGAGAGTTGCGAAACGTACTTGCCCTCGTAACCGGCCAGTCCCACGGTCTCGATCACCTGCATCGCCCGTTCGGCGCGCCGCGCCTTGGGCTCGCCCTGGATCTCCAACCCGAACTCCACGTTGCCCAGCACCGTGCGGTGGGGCAGCAGCGCGAAACTCTGGAACACCATGCCGAACTTGCTGCGGCGCAGTTGGCGCAGGGCCCGCGAACCCATCGCGGTGACGTCCTCGCCATCGACCACGATGCTGCCGCTGGTCGGGTCATGCAGCCGGTTGATCAGGCGCAGCAGCGTGGACTTGCCGCTTCCCGACAGGCCCATGATCACGAAGATCTCCCCGGGCAGGATGTCGAAGGACACGTCGTACACGCCCACGACCACCCCGGTGTCGCGCTGCACTTCGGCCTTGGCGCGCCCCTCGCGCAGTTGTTGCAAGGCTCTGGACGGATGACGCCCGAAGATCTTGCTCACCTGCCGGACGCTGATGCGAGGCGTCGGATGCGCAATCCCCTCCATGTCTTTTCTCCTGGTCACGCAGACGAATCTGCGACTCGCGCCAACCCGCGGTTAGAGCGGATCGAGCAAGGTCGGCAACCGGGTCGCGCAGCGACCAAGCGGATGCCCGACGGCACGCCGTACAAGAACGGCGATCGCGTGGCTAAGGTTCGCCGGCGGGCTTCCGCGAAGGAGCCCGTCGACGTGCACGATGCCGCATGCGGCATCGCAGCTCGCGGGGCGCGCGCTGTGCACGCGCAACCCCCTGCGGAAAGGCCATCAGGCCGGGTGTCGGCATCGATCGATGCGCGACGCGGCGTCAGCGGACGCCGCATGCATCCCGGAGCCATGCAGGCTCCGTACGGCTTCGAATGTCCGGCATCCAGGGATGCGCGACTCCCGGGGAGGGACAAAGCCCTCCTGCTCGCCGATCCGCACCCAAACCCTAACAGATTCACCAGGCCCGCACCAATTTGGGCGCGATATCCGCGATGCACCCGCAAGCGCACCGGGCCTGGATGGGTACACTGGCCGGCCATGTCCGACGCCACATCCTCCCCCCAAGCCCCCGGTTTCGCGCGTTTCGTGCTTCCCGTCCGGGTGTATTGGGAAGACACCGATGCCGGCGGAGTCGTCTACTACGCCAACTACCTCAAGTTCTGCGAGCGCGCGCGCACCGAGTGGC
>DAIAZB010000397.1 GCA_027443745.1 Thiomonas sp.
ATGCAGCATCTCCATGTCCATCACAGGTTCTGCAAAGCCTTGCTGGACCAGCATGTCGCCCAAGTCATGCATGTCGGGGTATGCAGGCGGGATAATGCCTGAATCGCGGCATTGCGCTTGTCGCAATTCGCGCAAGGTGTCGGGCCCGAACGTGGTGAACATCAACACGCCGTCTGGCAGCAAAGCGCGGTGCCAAGCGGCGAACATAGAGTCCATCTCGGCAACCCAAGGAAGTGCCAGATTCGACCACAGCATCTGCGCAGCGTGGGGTACTGTGCGTGTGCCGATCGGTCCCGACAACGGCCCTGCGATCACCTCGGTTCGGCCTCCACCGCGCAGGCCGCGCAACCAGCTTCGACCCGCATACGCCTTGCGCGCCACATCGGCCAGCAAGACCGAGGGCTCCACACCGACGATCTGCGCTTGGGGGTAGTGTTGGCGCAGCAAGGCAAGGCCATCACCCCAGGCGCAGCCCATGTCGAGCACCGACTGGGGTTGCAATTTGAGCAGCGGCAAGCGCTCGGCCATGCGGCGAGCAGCCTCTTGCCAAATGAAGGG
Source organism: Thiomonas sp. (assembly GCA_027443745.1). The sequence goes on from DAIAZB010000397.1 coordinate 559, forward strand.
GGCTGGCCTGCGTGCCAGTCGATCGCGCGCGAACATGACGCCGGACTGATGAGCCAGGCGCAGCGCAGTGGGAGGCGTGGACATATGGCCTGCTGAAGTGATGACGTAATGAACGCCCGCGGAATCTGAACACGGGTCGCCTTCAAGGGGTTGGGGAAAGCTGGAATCGACCCGGCATTTTCACGGGGTATCTGGGCAAGCAATATAGTGTCCGAATGTCAACGATGCTCGGCTCGCTGCTGGAACACATGGGTGCTGCCTTGCGTCCGACGGGTTTGTGCGAGCTTTGCGCCCTGCCCTCGCGCCAGACGCTGTGCGAACCCTGCATGGGCCAATACCTCAGTGGTGCCGAGCCACGCTGCAGCCATTGTGGTCTGGCGCTGCCGGCTGGTGATTTCATCTGCGGGGCTTGCCTGCGCTCACCACCACCTTACATCCAGACTTTGACCCTGGGCGACTATGGTGTACCGATCGATCGCTTGATTCAACGCCTGAAATTTGGCAACGAACCGGCGATCGGTCGTTGGCTCGGCAAACTACTCGCCGCGCGCTGGCAGGCCGCTGGCCACCCACGACCCGGCCTTGTGCTACCCATCCCCCTGTCATCCGTGCGGCTGCAGCAGCGCGGCTACAACCAGGCATGGGAAATGGCGCGCAGTTTTGCTCGGGAGCTTCGCGTCACGGCACGCAGCGACGCCTTGGTGCGCGTGCGTGAGATGCTGCCGCAAAGCAGCCTGCCGCTGGCGTTGAGGACCAAGAATGTGCGCGGCGTCTTCGCCGCTCCAGGCCCATGCAAGGCTCAGGATGTGGTGCTGATCGATGACGTGATGACCACTGGCAGCACCCTGGGCGAAGCCGCATCGGTGCTGCTGCGCGCAGGGGCAGCAGCGGTCCGTGTGGCCGTCGCCTTGCGGACGCCGCCGTCGGGTTGAGCGTTACCGACCGCAGCAACCCATGTGCCATTTGCCTTGTGCCTTCATGTTCAACATCGTCCTGGTCCATCCTGAAATTCCGCCCAACACCGGCAACGTCAT
>DAIAZB010000398.1 GCA_027443745.1 Thiomonas sp.
GGCCGCCCCTACCAAGGCCTTGCGGGCGACACCCTCGCTTCGGCCCTTCTCGCAAATGGCGTGTCGTTGGTCGCGCGAAGCTGGAAATACCACCGTCCGCGGGGCATCCTGTCTGCTGGCGTCGAAGAGCCAAATGCGTTGGTCCAACTGTTCGACGGCCCACGCTCAGTGCCCAATGCGCGAATGACCGAGGTTACGTTGGTTGAAGGCCTCAGCGCGCGCGCGGTCCACGCCACCCCCAGCATCGAGTTCGACGCCAAAGCCATCAACGGCTGGCTCTCACGCCTGATTCCGGCTGGCTTCTACTACAAAACGTTCATGGCCTCGCAGAGTGCATGGCACTTCTTTGAAAAGCATATCCGCGACTCGAGCGGACTTGGTTCCTCGCCCACCCAGCGTGACCCCGATTTCTACGACAAGCGATTCGCCCATTGCGACGTACTCGTCGTCGGTGCAGGAATCGCGGGCCTGACTGCCGCACTCGTCGCGGGGCGCTCGGGCGCACGCGTCATCCTGTGCGACGAGCAGTCGGAACCGGGCGGCTGGCTGCTTTCCAGTGACGAGTTGATTGACGCGATGCCGCCCGCGCAATGGGTGGCACGCGTACGTGCCGAACTTGAAACGATGCCGGAAGTGAGACTTCTGGCCCGCACCACGGCCTTCGGCTATCACGATCATGACCTTGTGACGCTGCTCGAGCGCCGCACGGACCATATGCCTCCTGACCAGGCCCCCGCGTTCCGCGAGCGGCTATGGCGAGTCCGCGCAAAGCGTGTCGTGCTGGCTACGGGCGCGCACGAACGACCCCTCGTCTTCGCCAACAATGATCTCCCGGGCGTGATGTTAGCGGGCGCCGTGTCCACCTATGTACGCCGCTACGCCGTGCTGCCTGGTCGCAACGCCGTCGTATTTACGAACAACGACGCAGGTTACGACGCCGCAATGGCTCTCAAACAAGCGGGCGCGACCGTCCGGGTTGTTGACGCGCGCACCGCGCCCTCCGGCACCTTGAGTCAGCGTGCCAGGAGCACGGGCATCGACATTCTCAGTGGTCATGTCCTCACGGAAGCACACGGCGGCAAGCGCGTCACCCACGTTAGCGTCCAAGCCCTTGACACGCACGACAAGTTGGCAGGTGCGCCGCGCGCACTGGGGTGCGATCTCATTGCAATGTCCGGTGGATTCAGCCCCGTAATCCATTTGAATTGCCAGGCCGGCAGCAAGGCTGTCTGGGACGATGCCCGAGGAGCGTTCGTGCCCGGGGCATCCGCCCAAGCAGAGCACTCTGCGGGAGCCTGCCAAGGGGCACTTTCACTGCATGAGTGCACCCAAGACGGACGGTCTGCAGGTATCGCAGCGATCCAGGCGCTTGGTCTTCATCCCTCGGGGATCGATGCCACTGACGTGGCGCCATGCAACCCTGGCGAAGTGCGCAAGTTGTGGCTAGTACCCCATGCGCGCGGGGTCAGTCGCGCACCCAAACAGTTTGTCGATCTCCAAAACGATGTTGCCGCTTCCGACATCCATCTCGCAATCCGCGAGGGCTTTGAATCGATTGAACACATCAAGCGCTACACCGCGATGGGATTCGGGACCGACCAGGGCAAGACTGGCAATATCAATGGCATGGGCATTGCTGCACAAGTGCTGGGCAAGGCGATTCCACAGGTCGGCACAACGACATTCCGCCCGAACTACACGCCCGTAACGTTTGGCGCGGTGGCAGGTCTGGAACTTGGCGAGGCGTTTGATCCTATTCGCACCACTGCCATGCACGAGTGGCACGTGAGGCACGGCGCTCTCTTCGAAGACGTCGGCCAATGGAAGCGCCCCTGGTTCTACCCAAAAGCAGGGGAAGACCTTCATGCTGCCGTAAAGCGCGAAGTCCTTGCTGTGCGCAATGGCGTCGGCACGCTCGACGGTTCGACGCTTGGCAAGATCGACATTCAGGGTCCCGATGCTGCAACCCTTCTGAATTGGGTGTACAGCAACGCTTGGTCGAAGCTCGAAGTGGGCAAGTGCCGCTATGGCCTCATGCTGGACGAAAACGGCATGGTCTTCGACGACGGGGTCACCGTGCGCTTAGGCGAAAACCACTACTTAATGCACACGACCACAGGCGGCGCGGCGCGCGTCTTGGCCTGGATGGAACGCTGGTTGCAGACGGAATGGCCGCACCTGAAAGTCTATCTCACGAGTGTCACTGATCACTGGGCGACGTCGATCGTCGCAGGGCCCAGGAGCCGCGAGGTCCTGAGGAAAATCTGTGGGGACGTCGACTTCGACGACGGCGCCTTCCCCTTCATGTCCTACCGCGAGGGCACGGTTGCCAAGGCCAAAGCTCGGATCATGCGCATCAGCTTTTCGGGGGAGCGATGCTATGAAGTGAACGTCCCGGCTGGCGATGGCCTGCGTGTCTGGGAGGCGATCCACGCCGCTGGCGCCGAGTTCGGAATTACACCCTACGGCACCGAGACCATGCATGTGCTGCGCGCCGAGAAGGGCTACATCATTGTCGGTCAAGACACCGATGGCTCGGTAAGCCCGTTTGATCTCGGCATGGGTGGCTTGGTGACTAAAAGCAAAGATTGCCTCGGCAAACGCTCGCTGGCGCGAGCTGACACGGCGCGCCCCGGTCGCAAGCAACTCGTTGGGCTGTTGCCCGACGATCCACACTTCGTGCTACCCGAAGGTGCTCAAGTACTCAACGAGCCTCCAGTCAAAATCCCTGCACCAATGTCAGGCCACGTCACGTCCAGCTACCACAGCCCTACCCTGGATCGCTCGATCGCACTGGCTCTCGTCAAAGGAGGCGCCGGCCGGATTGGCGAGCGCGTGTACGTCTCACTGCGCGACGGCCGGACCACCACCGCGACCATCGCCCAAGCTGTCTTCTTCGACCCCAAATCGGAGCGTCAAAATGCTTAAGCCAGGACAACGCATGGCAACGACTGGCATCCGTGACCCAGCCAATTTCAGAGCTCCTTCCGAGCAAGCCCTTATGGCTGGCTGGCGCAGCGGCCTATCAATCATCAATCTGCGCGGGAATCCGGAAGACGCTGCCTTTCGAGCTGCGGTTGCAGGCGTACTCGACCTCGAGCCCCCGATTCAGCCCTGCTCGAGCGTCTCGGACTCGATGCGGCGTCTCGTTTGGGCGGGGCCTGATGAGTGGTTTGTCATCGGCCCAAGAGATCCAAATGTCTCCACAGAGTCGCAATTGCGCACAGCACTTCAGGGGATACATCATGCAGTGACTGACGTCAGCGGTGGTTATATGGTCCTGCGCATGCAGGGCGCCGCTGCCCGCGAAGTTTTGGCGCAAGGTTGCCCTTTGGACTTTCACCCGCGTACCTTTCGCCCGGGTTGCAGCGCCGGCTCCCTCTTCTTCAAGGCGACGGTCTTGCTGTGGCAGACCGACGATACGCCAATCTACGAAGTTTTGGTCCGGCGAAGCTTCATGGGTTACGTCTGGCTGATGCTGGAGCGCGGCACGCGCGAGTGCGGTCTGATCGCGCACCACGTGCAATGAATGCCGCATGGACGGTCCGTATTGAGCGGCTCCAGATTCATCTGCCGGTCGGCGTCTACGCCAGCGAGATGGAGCCCCAGCCCCTGTGGGTCAGCCTGGCGGCAAGCGGCGAGGCCAGCGCCTCGCCGACATCACTTGCGCAATGCTTCGACTATGCGCCACTGTGCCACTGGTTGACCCATGTATGGCCCAAGACACCCCACACACCGCTACTCGAGACGCGCATCAACGAGCTGCTTTTATTCGTATTTGGCCTCGATAGGCGTGTGCAGACGGTGTGGGTCGGCTTGTACAAGCAACGTGTAAACCCACTTGCTGTCGCAATTGGCATTGAGCGGAGTGCGACACGAGCCGAGATCGAATCGGACGTGTGCAGATGCAGTGCAGCCGGCTGCTTGCCGGCTGCGAATTTCGACACGTGGGAAGGAGATGCACATGCAACCTTCAAATGGTGAGCTCTCCCGTTGTGTGCTGACCTTGGCCGTGGCCAGTGCACGCGGCCAAGTAGCCGCTCTCACGGACATGCTCGAGCAGTATGGAGCCTACATTGAAGAGTTTGCCGTTTTTGATGATCCCACTGTGTCTCGCTTTTTCGTTCGCACGGTGTTTCGGATGGAAAAGGCGGGATCCAAATCACTCCTCGATTTGCGTGCCGCATACACCAAGCTGCTTGCCCGATTCGAGCAAGCTGAAGGAGCGGTGCACGAACTGAGTCAGCCCACCCGAGTGCTGATCATGGTCTCAAAGGCTGACCATTGTCTTCGCGACCTTCTGGACCAATGGCGCCGGCACGAACTGAACATGAACCTTGTCGCTGTCGTCTCCAATCATGCGGACCTGGAGTCGCTCGTCCGAGCCGAGGGCTTGCCCTTCCACCATCTGCCCATCACGGCCGACACCAAAGTGCAGCAGGAAGCAGCACTTCTGCGTTGCATCCATCAGCATGGGGCGGAGCTCGTTGTCTTGGCCCGCTATATGCAAGTTCTGTCCGAAGACATGTGCCATACGCTGGCCGGGCGCGTCATCAACATCCATCATTCGTTCCTGCCTGGATTCAAAGGCGCTCGACCTTATGAGCAGGCGCATGCTAGAGGTGTCAAGCTCATTGGAGCAACCGCGCACTTTGCAACAAGCGATCTGGATGAAGGACCCATTATTGAGCAGGCCGTCGAGCGTGTGGACCATGCTTTCAGCCCGGACCAACTGCTCAGTACAGGGCGTAGCGTCGAATGTCTTGCGCTTGGTCGGGCGCTACGTTATGTGCTGGAGAGGCGGGTTTTCATCAACGGCCTGCGCACCGTCGTCTTACGGTGAACTGACTCTAGGGCGCTGCGGCACGGCTGACAGGTCGGGAATTTGGCATTGTTATTCGCATGCATACGCGCTCCCGTAGCGACGAGCGTTTCCTAATTGCGGCCTCAAATGACGAGGTGTTAGCGCTCCACACGACGGTGGTCGGCAGGCGCCCGCGTGTTGTCATTGCGTGTTTGCAATCTTCGGCGTAGCTTCGGTTGAGCTAAGCGTTGGGCAAGTGCCCGTGTCCTAAGTCGAGCTGGCGAAGGGGCTGGGTCACCGCTGGGCTGGCTGCATCGGTTCAGACAGGTCACTCATACGATCGCGCGCGATTGCGCTTCACGCTCGGCGAACTGAGCCGAACCATTTGCTGCGGGGTAAGCCATGAACCAGCGCACAAGGCGAACCTACAGTTTTTTGTGCTGTCTTCTTTCTGTCAGCACGCATAAATCATGCGGTCAAGGCGATGAATTAAGGATATGACCTCATGAAGTGGAGCAAAATAAATAGAGTATGCATGCAAGTCACTTCCCCACGGGCTTGCATAACGATCCACTCCTTGTCCTGGCCGGACTTGAGGACCAACCACCACAGCAAAGAAGCGCGACAAACCCTACGCCGTTTGCTCCGTTCATCATGGACTTCCGGCGCCAGCCCAGTAGCACAGCGCAAACTCAAGCAAAACGATCAGCCACGAATTTGTTCCTAGCCCCGTATCGAAGAGCGCCGCGTGACGGGCGCGCGATCGATCCGAATACTTCGAGTTCGCACAGCATGGGTAACGCGCAACGATTCGGCTTTCTGCTGATTCCTAATTTCTCGCTGATCGCACTCAGCTCTGCTGCCGACCCCTTGCGTTTGGCCAACATGGCGCTTGGTCGACGAGCGTTCGATTGCATCACCGTGGCCCAGCGTGGCGAGCCCGTTGCGTCCAGCGGAGGCTTTCGAGTGCTGCCTGACCAGGCACTCGGGGAGAGCAGTCATTTTGACGCAGTGTTCGTCATTGGCCCCAACCCTTTGCCCAAATATGGCTATGGCGAAACGACGCGCTGGCTGCGCCTGCTCGCGGCTCAAGGCGTCACGCTGGGAGGCATTGACACCGGTAGCTACTACCTCGCGAAGGCCGGCTTGCTGGACGGCTATCGATGCACCATTCACTGGGAGGACCGCGAAACGCTCGTCAAGGAGTTTCCAAAACTTGTCGTGTCTAACCGGTTGTTTGAGATTGACCGGGACCGTTACACATGCTCTGGAGGCGTCAGCCCCCTTGATCTCATGACTTTTGTACTGCGACAACATCCCGGCAGCCGTGAGTTGGCCCAACAGGTGTCCGACCTGCTCGTATCACACCAGCGCAGCCCCGACGAAAACCAGTCGCTGCCGATGCGTTATCGCTACGGCAATATGCCGAAGGTTTTGCTCGACGCGCTCGAAGTCATGGAGAGCAACGTCGAGGATCCACTGAGCCCAGCCGAGATCGCGGGCTATCTCACCATATCGCGACGCCAACTCGAACGCTTATTCGAGCAGTACGTGCAGGTTTCGCCAGCTCGCAAGTACCTCGAGATCCGGCTGGCGCAAGCGCGGCGTTCGGTATTACGCACAGACCGTCGCATTGACGAAATCGGAATCGCATGCGGCTTTGCAGCGCCGGCTCATTTCATCGCGCGCTACCGCGAAGTCTACGGCAACACCCCTATGGCAGAACGACTTGCCCTCGTACGTGCCGAGCATGTAACCGGAAAATGATCCAGCCACGATTTGTCACACCGGCTCGTCGCACACCAGGGGATAACCCTATTTTTTGAACCCGATGATGGGCAGCTCTCGCCCGTCTTGCGCAAACAGGCTATTCCCTGTCGCGAATGAGATCTCGCAGAGCCGGAGGCTGTCTACAGTTGGTTCCATTCATCAACCCCCAATGGAGCCACTGAAATGATGGGTATGTCCGACTTAATCCGCTTGCGGAACGGGATAAAAGTTCAAAATACGTTTTCTGCCAGCGAGTATGCCGCCCGCATTGGCAAGCTTCGCCAGTACATGTCTGAGAACAACATTGACGCCGTGTTGTTCACCTCGTACCACAACATCAATTTCTACAGCGATTTTCTCTACTGCTCTTTTGGTCGCTTTTATGGACTCGCTGTCACGCATGACCAGACAACCATCATTGCCGCGAATATCGATGGCGGCCAGCCATGGCGCAAAGGCGTCGCTGACGACGTACTGACCTACACCGACTGGCAGCGCGGCAACTACTTTCGAGCCGTGCAAGCGTGCATTGCCGACAAGGGCCGCGTCGGCATCGAGTTCGATCACCTGCCGATCGAGCGACTCAACATGTTGAAGGCTTCGCTTCCGAATGTGGAATTTGTGGATATCGCCCACGCCTGCATGAAGATGCGCATGGTCAAGACGCCCGAGGAAATCGACTTCATCGCCAATGGCGCCCAAGTCTGTGATATCGGCGGCGCGGCTCTCGTCGCCGCCGTCAAGGAGGGCGTGCCGGAATACGAGGTAGCGCTCGCCTCAACGCAAGCCATGGTGCGCGAAATTGCACGACGTTATCCCCATACCGAACTGATGGACACCTGGACCTGGTTTCAGTCTGGGATCAACACGGACGGCGCCCATAACCCCGTGACCACGCGCAGAGTGCAAAAGGGTGACATTCTCAGCCTGAATTGCTTCTCGATGATCTCCGGGTATTACACCGCTTTGGAGCGCACCCTATTCCTGGACCACGCATCCGACGCCCACCTGCACGCGTGGGAGGTGAACTGCAAAGTGCACGATGAAGGCAAGAAGCTCCTTAAGCCCGGGGCGCGCTGCAGCGACATCGCAGCTGAGTTGAACCGAATTTTCGTCGAACATAACTTGCTCCAATACCGGACCTTTGGCTACGGCCACTCATTTGGCACATTGAGCCACTACTACGGTCGGGAAGCCGGGCTCGAGCTGCGCGAGGACATCGACACCATCCTGGAGCCCGGCATGGTGATCTCGATGGAACCCATGATCATGCTGCCAGAAGGTGTGCCCGGCGCTGGCGGCTACCGCGAGCATGACATCCTTGTCATCACCGAGGACGGTAACCGCAACCTCACGGCTTTCCCATACGGTCCAGAGCACAACGTCATTCGTACTTGATTTCATGCCAAGCATTTAAATCATTAGAGCCAGTACGACGATTCAATACGAACGAGGAGACATGAACATGAGTAACAGCAAGCCGATCGGAGAGCAAGCCATAGATTTGGGTACCGAATCCTGGCGAGATGCGCAATCGTCAACAACAAAAAATATTTCACATATTAATCGTGGCCTGCTGAGAAAGGCTGCCGCAGCGAGTTTTGTCGGGAATTTCGTTGAATGGTTTGATTACGCCTCATACGGTTATCTGGCAACAATTATAGCTGTTGTCTTTTTTCCAAATGTATCACCCACCAATGCCTTGATTGCAACATTCGGTGTTTTTGCTATTTCATTCATCATAAGACCCCTTGGTGGCATTGTTTGGGGCCATTTCGGCGACAAAATTGGCCGTCGCGCGGCCTTGTCTCTTTCAATTCTCATCATGTCCGCCGCGACATTTCTCATCGCATTTTTGCCAACCTACAATCAGGTTGGGTTATGGGCACCATTGCTCTTATTACTTGTCAGAGTGATTCAAGGATTCTCGGCATCGGGGGAATACGCGGGCGCATCCGCGTTT
>DAIAZB010000399.1 GCA_027443745.1 Thiomonas sp.
AGCGGGAGTCGAACCCGCGACAGACGACTTATCAGGTCGTTGCTCTACCCGACTGAGCTATCCAGTGGAGGCCATCCAGGAATCGAACCTGGCACCTTGCGATGCGATCCATCGATGGCCGAGGTATCCACCGCTTCCGGCGACGCGGCATGGACGGCATCGACGAGCTTGCGCCCGGATGCCGCCCACCGGCGGGGTTCACGAACCCCTGGCCCGTGAGCGTTCGCCTTGTTCGGCAGACTCTGTGGCGCCTGGGCCTCATCAGCTCAGGCGCGATCCCTTCGGCAGGCGCGAGGCCAGCCACTCGTGCACGTCCGCGCGGATGTGCTGTGAACGCTGGCCAGGAACCGCCTCTATTCGCCGGTGAGGTGGCGGTTTTGATGCACGGCAGGTTCAGCCGAACAGTGCCTGTTGGTCTGACTTTGCTTTGATCGGGGTGTGCGCCTGCCTGGCCGCCCTGCAGGGCGGCCAGGCAGGCGCGGGCGACGCAGCGGGCTCGAGCAGTGACGGGGATGTCGGCGCTCACGCCGTCGGTGTGTGCCGACGTCGCTGTGGGCACGCCACGGTACAACGCGGGCGATGCCGAAGAAGGTGGGCACGGCAGCGGTCTCTCTCGCCGGGCAAGCTTGACGACCGTACCGCGCCCTACACCGTGCCGATGAAGGCGGTGCCATAGCAGTGTGGCGCGCTGGGACGAGTCCGTCCAGCACTTCGGTTGTGCCGGGGTGCGCATGGACCGACCCGCCCGTCTGTACCTGTGCGCGCGATGCCGCATCCAGGTCATCCTGTGCAGCCGCTGCGACCGCGGCAACCGCTACTGCGGCCGACAGTGCCGGCATCAGGCCCGTGAGCAGGCGCGGCGTGAGGCCGCACAGCGCTACCAGCGCTCCTGGAGCGGGCGCATCGCGCACGCGCAGCGCTCGCGTCGTTGGCGCCAGCGCCGTGCGGCCCATGACGCAGTCTGCGGTACAGGTGTCGACGCACATAACGTGACGCACCAGGGTTGCCGACCGGGGGTGGCCGCTGCTCCACTGGTGGCATGGACACACGACAGCGCCACCGTCGCCGCTGCCGACACGGCAGCCGACATCACCGCGCAGGGCACGCCGCAGCAACTCGCCATCGTCACACTCACCACGGTCGCCCCCTGCTGGACCTGCCGCCGCTGCGGCCAGCGACAACCCGCGGCGCTGCGTCTGGTCTTCGTGCGTCACGGCGCGGGAGCCAGGCGGCGCCATGACCCTAGCCCCTGACCTGGTGGCGCAGATCCTGCGCCTGCACACGGTGGAGAAGTGGCGCGTGGGCACCATCGCGCGGCAGTTGCACGTGCATCGCGACGCCGTGCGGCGCGTGCTCGCTGGCAACTGCGCGCCGGTGCACTGCTCACCGCTGCGGCCCAGCCGCATCGATCCGTACCGGCCGTTCATCCTGGCCACCCTGGCCAAGTTCCCTACGCTCACCGCGGCGCGGCTGCACGCGATGGTGGCCGAGCGCGGCTTCGTGGGCGCCGGCTCGCACTTCCGCTTCCTCATCGCCGGCATGCGTCCGCGCCCAAGCGCGCAGGCCTACCTGCGCCTGCGCACGCTGCCGGGCGAGCAGGCGCAGGTCGACTGGGGCCACTTCGGCCATCTGCAGATCGGCCGCGCCCGCCGCCCGTTGATGGCCTTCGTGATGGTGCTCAGCCACAGCCGCATGGTCTTCCTGCGCTTCTTCCTGGACGCCCGTATGGACAGCTTCCTGCGCGGCCACGCGCTGGCCTTCGCCGCCTTCGCCGGCGTGCCCCGGGTGCTGCTGTACGACAACCTCAAGAGCGCCGTGCTGGAGCGGGTCGGCGACGCCATCCGCTTCAACCCGACGCTGCTGGCCCTGGCCGGCTACTACCGCTTCGAGCCGCGCCCGGTGGCCCCGGCGCGCGGCAACGAGAAGGGTCGGGTGGAACGCAGCATCCGCTACATCCGCGACAGCTTCTTCGCCGGGCGCCAGTTCACCGACCTGGACGACCTCAATGCGCAGGCGCGGGCTTGGGTAGCGGGCACGGCCGCCGATCGGCGCTGGCCGCCGGACGGCGCCTTGAGCGTGCGCCAGGCCTTCGAGGCCGAGCGGGAGAAGCTGCTGGCGCTCCCCCTCAACGAGTTCGCGCTCGGCGAGCGCGTGGCCGTGACGGTGGACAAGACGCCGTACATCCGCTTCGACCTCAACGACTACTCCGTGCCGCACACCCACGTTCGGCGCACGCTGGCCGTGCTGGCCTGCGAGCAGATGGTGCGCATCCTCGACGGCGCCGCCGAACTGGCCCGCCACGTGCGCTGCTGGGACCGTGGCCAGCAGATCGAGGACCCTGCGCACGTGCAACGGTTGGTCGAGCACAAGCGTGCGGCCCGGGTCCACCGTGGCTGCGACCGCCTGGCGGCTGCCGCACCGGCTGCTGCCACCTTGCTCGAGCGCGCCGCGGCGCGTGGCGAGAACCTGGGCTCGATCACCGCGGCGCTGCTGCGGCTGCTGCAGCGCTACGGCGCAGCGGCGCTGCAGCTGGCCATCCTCGAGGCACTGCAGCGCGATGTGCCGCACCCCAACGCCGTGCGGCTGGCCCTGGAGCGCGCCCGCCAGGACAGCGGCCAGCCACCGCCGGTGGCGCTGGTGTTGCCCGAGCACGTGGCACGGCGCGACGTGCCGGTGCGGCCGCACGCCCTGGGCTCGTACGACCGCCAGCCCGACGTTCAGCCCGACGCCCAGCCCGATCAACCGCCCGATCCTGCAGGAGAGACCCCCGATGACTGAAGCCGCCCCGACGCAGACCGAGCTGCGCGAGCACGCCGGCGCACTGCGCCTGCACGGCCTGCAGGCCCACTGGGCCGAGGTCATGGCTCAGCCTGAGCACGCGCGCTGGGTGGCGCAGATGCTGTCCTGGGAGGCCGCCGAACGAGGCCGGCGGAGTCTGGAGCGGCGGCTGCGCGCAGCGCACATCGGCCGCTTCAAGCCGCTGGCGGACTTCGACTGGGCCTGGCCCAGGAGCATCGACCGCGGGGCGGTGGAGGAGCTGATGACGCTGGACTTCCTCAAGGACGCCAGCAACGTCGTGCTGGTCGGCCCCAACGGGGTGGGCAAGACGATGTGCGCGTGCAACCTGGGCTACCAGGCGGTGCTGGCCGGGCATACGGTGCTGTTCATCACGGCGGGCAACCTGCTGGGTGAATTGGCCGCGCTGGACAGCGACTCGGCCCTGCGCAGGAAGCTGCGTCAGTACGCCGCGCCGGACCTGTTGCTCATCGACGAGGTGGGCTACCTGTCGTACTCGAACCGGCACGCTGATCTGCTGTTCGAGTTGGTCAGCCGGCGCTACCAGCACAAGAGCACGGTGGTGACCACGAACCGCGCCTTCGCCGAGTGGGGCGAGGTCTTCCCCAACGCGGCCTGCGTGGTCTCGTTGATCGACCGGCTGATGCACCGGGCCGAGGTCGTTCGCATCGACGGCGCCTCGTACCGCGCCAAGGAGGCCGATGAGCGCGATGCACTGCGCAAGGTCGAGCGGGCGGCCAAGGCGTCGATCTCGCGCTCGCGAAAGGCCGTTCGATGAGCGCGCACCCGTCGTCGGCGCCGCCGACATCGACAGCGGCGTCACTCATGCCGCGGCACTGGACGCCTGAGCAAGCCCTGGCGGTCTTCGAGTGCTTGCAGGCGCTGCGACAAGCGCTGTGGTCCGCGTACGGCACCGAGGTGCAGCAGGCCTGGCGCGAGCAACTCGTTCCTGACGGGCCGCCGCCCGAGTTCGACCCCGACGAACCGTTCTGAACGGCCATCGCCGGCTGCCCACACGAACCACCAGATGGCCCCTCGCGGGGCCATCTGCACTTCGTCATCTCGGCCCCTCAACGCAAAACCGCCACCTCGCCAGCGAATAGAGACGGATCTACACCGGCGCCAACACGTGGGCGAAGTCGGCCTCGACCACCTGGGTCTCGGCGATGCTGCGTCCGAGCAGCCGGCGCTCCAAGGCGGCCTCGTCGAGGTCGACCACGGTGGCCCAGTCCAGGCCGGCGGCGCCGGCCAGGCCGAGGTACTTGGCCACGACGCCCTTGGAGATGGCGAGGCTCCGCGCGATGGCCTCGTGCGACAGCGCCGCGCTGTACTTGAGTCTGAGGATGTCCTTGATCATGCGTATGTCCATTCGTTGCTGCGGCATCGGCGGCTCCGGCCAAAAGGCCGTGACGCTATGCCGCCGCGGTGGTTCATACGCAACACCAGCACCGAGCCCTTGACAGGCCGGCGACCGCCTTCAGGCGGCTACCAAACGTCCGCCGGTCACATCACCGAAATGACCGGTCACGCTCCCGAATTCGGCGGTCACGATGCCGAAACGGTCGGTCACGCTCTGCCGAAATACGCATCTGCAGCGATTGCTGGACCGCGGCGTCATGGCGGTGCCTGGCTTCGAGCAGCAAGGCGGGCCCTTCCGTGGACACGAGGGGCGGGTGGTGGACCTGCAAGGTCCAGTCGCGCTTGGTGACTTGAGCCCGTCGGAACGCGCCACGCTGGCCGCGACCTACTGTGCCCAGGTCACGACTTGGGCGGTGGACGAACTGGGCGGCTCGGGCCCGGTAGTAGTGGAAGGGCCGTTCGCGCACAACGCGGTCTACACGCGGGCGCTGGCGCAGCTGTGCGGCGCTTCACCTGTGTTCACCAGCACTGACGCACTCGAAGGTACCGCCCGGGGCGCCTGGATGCTGACTCACTGGACCGAACCTGGCATCAGTGCGCCTGCCATTGCACGGGTGCCCCCCGCCGACGTACCGGGCTTGCAGGCTCTGCACCAACGCTGGCTGGCTGCAACCAGGCAGTGGGCTAGCCATGAGCCGCTGACAAGATGAACACGTTTGCGCCGACCGCCGAACTCAAGCGTCCAAGTCACCCCCAAGGCCGCATTGGGCAAACACCGCTCCGCGCTCCAACGTGAACGCCTTTAGCAGCCGCTGCCCCGCCGACAGCGGCGTGTCGCGGCGCGTCAGCACGCACCAGTCCAGGTACTTGGGCATGTCTGCCACGTCCAGACGCAGGATGCGGCCGGTCGCCAGTTCCGTCTGCACCGTGTGCGCGGACACAAAGCTGATGCCCATGCCGGCCATCACGGCCGCTTTCACGCCTTCAGTGCCCTGGATCTCCACGTCCACCTGCACCTGCAGGCGCTGCACCTGCAGCAGGTGCTCCAGGAAGCTGCGTGTGGCCGAGCCTTGCTCGCGAAAGATGAAGGCCTCGCCGCGCAGGTCCTGCCAGGTCAGGCCGCGGCGATCAGCCAGTGCATGGCCCGGCGCGCACACCAGCAGGTGCGGGTGGCGGGCGAAAACTTCCGCTTCCACATCAGCTTCTGCGGGCGGGTAGCCGCCAATCAGCAGGTCCAGGCGGCGGTCGGCCAGCAGGGTCAGCAACTTGTCTCGGCGGTCCAGCGTGAGCTTCAGGCGCAGGTCCGGGTGCTGGCGGCGGAAGTCGGCCAGCAGCGTGGGCATGAAGTACTGCGAAGGCGACACCAGGCCCAGGTGCAGCTGGCCGCGGAAGCGCCCGTCCAGCGTGGACAAGGCGTCGTCGGCCACGCTCACCTGGGCCAGGATGACGCGCGTGTGGCGCAGCAGTTCTTCGCCGGCGTCGGTCAGGCGGATGGGCCGGGCTTGAGTGTCGAAGAGGCGCAGTGCCGTCTCGTCTTCCAGCTGTTTGATCTGCTGCGACACGGCGCTCTGCGTCATGCCCAGCAACTCGCCCGCGCGCGAGTAGCTGCCCGTGGTGGCTGCGGCTTCAAAGACCCGCAGCCCGCGCAGCGTGAGGTTACGCATGCCGCCTCACGAAGTCGGAAACGGGCGCGGCCAGGCTCTCGTCGCCGGTATTCAGCGCCACCGTCTGCGAGAAGTGGTTGTGGTCGCGCACGCACAGCAGTTCCGGCTGGAAACCGTGCTGGGCGGTCAGGCGCGCGAACAGGTCGCCAGCCTGCACCTGCATCTGCAGCAGGTCGCGTTCCGCATAGCTGATGAGCAGGGGCAAGGGCTTGGCGTCAATCTGCTCCACGATGCTGACGGAGGTCAGCGCGGTCGCGTCGTCGGTGCCGAAGTAGGCGTCGTTGCGCGGGTCAGGCGTGTCCACGCCAAACGGTGCGCGGGCCAGGCGTTCCAGTCTGGCGTGGTAGGGGCCGGAAGCCAGAATGGCACCCCGCACGCCGGCCGCCGTGTCCACGCCGAAGCGGCGCTGCAGCACGGCCGCCGCCACATGCGCCGCGCCGGCGGATTCGCCCATGAGCACAATGCGCCACGGGTCGCCGCCGAAGCGGCCAGCGTGTTCTGCCAGCCAGTGCACCACGGCAGCCACGTCCTGCGGGCCGCTGGGCCAGCGGCTGTCCGGGGCCAGGCGGTAGTTCGGTGCCACGGTGACGAAGCCTTCGCGCGCGAAGCGGTAGCCGGCATTGGCCTTGGCTGCCTTGTCTCCACGGATGAAGCCGCCGCCGTGCACGCAAACCAGCACGGGCCGGGGCCCGCTGGCGGCTGCGGTAGGCTGGTAGATGTCCAGTGCGTGGCGCTCGTGCACGCCATAGCGCTCATCCTGATGGACCTGCACGCCGCCCTTGGGCTGCGCGGCCAGCAGCGGCGCGTACAGGGCCTGCACCTGGGGCAGGTTGAAGCCGGCGCCCAGGGCGCGCAGGCGGAGGGCGAACTCGTCGGTCATGTCGGCTGCTGCTCCATGGCCTCACTCCGGCAGCACGCCGATCTCGTTGGTGATGGCCTGCCAGCGCGCGCTCTCGCTGCGCAGGAAGGCGCCCACCGCGTCCACGCCCATGCGGCCGTCCACCAGTGGTCCGATGGTGCCGATGCGCTCGGCCACGTCCTTGTCGGCCAGCAGTGCGTTGATGTCGCGGTTGCTGCGCTCGATGGCCGCGGCCGGCGTCCCGGTGGGCGCGACCACGGCGAACCAGTCCACCATGTCGAAGCCGGACAGCTTTTCGGCCAGGGCCGGCACGCTGTCCCAGCCGGCCACGCGCTTGGCGGCGGTGGTGGCCAACAGGCGCAGCTTGCCCTGGCGCACCTGCGGCGCGGTGCTGGCCAGGTCGGCCACCATGGCGTCCACGTGGCCGCCCATCAGGTCGGTGCTGCCCTGGCCCACCTTGGCATAGGCCACCAGGTTGGCGGCGGCCTGGGTGCGGGCGTTGAAGAGGCGCGCGATCATGCCGCTGAAGGTGCGCGGGCCTTCGTTGCCCACGCTCACGGTACCGGGCTTGGCTTTGGACCGGGCGATGAAGTCGTCCACGCTGGAGATGGGCGAGTCCGCGCGCACCAGCAGCGCGAAAGGGCTGCGCGCGATGAAGGCCACGGGCACGAAGTCCTTGGCCGGGTCGTCGGGCAGGGTCTTGAAGAGCAGCGGGTTGGTGACCAGCGCCGCGGTCGTGGCGAAGTAGAAGGTGCCGCCGTCTGGCGCGGACCGCGCTGCCGCCTGCGCGCCGATGGTGTTCTGGCCGCCCGGCTTGTTCTCGATGACGATGGACTGCCCCCAGAGATTGCTCAGGCGGTCGGAAAGGATGCGCGCCACGTTGTCCGGGCCCGAACCGGGCGGCTGCGACAGCACCCACTTCACGGGCTTGTCGGGCCAGGCCTGGGCACGGGCAGCGGGGAAGGCGGCACCGGCGGCCAGGGCCAGGGTGGCGTGCGTGAAGTGGCGGCGTTGCATGCGGGTCTCCCTTGAGAGGACTTCTCTGGACTTCACTGCCGGCTGGCCTGCCAGGCGTGCAGCAGTGCTTGCAGGCCCGTGGCGTCTGCTGCGCTGCCGAAGACGTAGTGGTCCGGCCGCACCAGCGCGGCGTGCACGCCGTGGCGCTGCATCCACAGCGCCACCACGCCTTCGGTTTCCGGCTCGCGGGCCAGGTTCAGCGCGGTCACGCCGGCCGGGGCATCGGCGGGCAGCGTGCCGTCGCTCACTAGGCGCCAGCCGCAGCCGTGCAGCTGGTCCATCAGCACTCCGTCGCGCAGCCGCGGCTGCGGGAACAGCGTGCCGGCGCCGGGGCTGGTGAACAGCAGCCCGGTGGTGAGCGGCGGCAGCACGTCCTGCCGCGGCGTGTCCTTGTGACCACACCGCCGCAGTCGGCCAGCAGCTTGGCGTCACGCGCGCGGGCCTTGGCTGGGTCGCGTTCGCAGATGACGGCGCCAACGCCCTTGATGCGGCTGGTGAGTTCGCGCACATGGGCCTTGCGTTCCTGGCCATAGCTGTCCAGCAGGCGCTCGGCGGCGTCGCCGCGCACGCTGCCGTTCAACGCGGACGTCAGCTTCCAGGCCAGGTTGGCCACGTCACGCACCCCCTGGCACATGCCCTGGCCCAGGAAGGGCGGCTGCATGTGGGCGGCGTCTCCTGCCAGGAAGACACGGCCTTCGCGCCAGCGCTCGGCCACCAGGGCGTGGAAGCGGTAGCTGCTTTGGCGCCACAGCTCGCCGTCGGTGGGCGTGAGCCAGCGTTGCAGCAGCTGCCTGGTGCGTTCCGGCGTGGCGGCTTCGGCCGGGTCTTCGCCCGGCTGCAGGCTGATCTCCCAGCGCCGGTGGTTCTGGGGGCCGATGACCAGGGTGCAGGGCCGCTCGGGCTCGCAGTACTGCACGCTGGTCTTGGGCAGCTTGGCCAGGCCCTGCTCATTGCACAGCACGTCCACCACCAGCCAGGGCTCGTCGAAGTCCAGGTCTTCCAGCGGAATGCCCAGGCTGCCGCGCAGGGCGCTGCCGCCGCCGTCGCAGGCCACGGCGTAGGCCGCACGCACGGTACTGCCGTCGGCGTACTGCAGCGTCACGCCGTCGGCGTCCTGCGTGAAGCCGGTCATGGCCAGGCCCAGCGCCAGGGTCACGCCGGGCAGCGCGGCAACGCGCTCGCGCAGGATGCGCTCCACCGGCGGCTGCGTGAACACCACGGAAGGCATGTAGCCCTGCGGGAAGGGCGGCTTCACCATGGTCATGCGGCGGATCAGCTGTCCGTCCACGCCGAAGTACTCGGAATTGGTGAAGGGCTCGCAGAACGGCATGACCGCGTCGATGACGCCGATTTGCTGGAACACGCGCAGGATCTCGTGGTCCAGCGCGATGGCGCGCGGGATCTCGTACACACCCGGCAACCGGTCGCAGATGTGGACCCTGACGCCGGCCTGGCCCAGCAGCGCCGCCAGCACCACGCCGGCCGGGCCGCAGCCGACGATGGCGACGTCCACGAGGTGCATGACCATCTTCAGGCGCCTTCGGCCATGATGGGGTTGCGGAGCACGCCGATCTTGTCGATCTCGATCTCGCAGACATCGCCCGCCTTCATCCACACCGGCGGCGTGCGCGCCTGGCCCACGCCAGCGGGCGTGCCCATGATGATGGCGTCGCCCGGTTCCAGCGTCATGCACTCGGCCAAGAGCGCAATGGTCTCGTCCACGGGGAAGATCATGTCGTCGGTGTTGGCGTCCTGCATGACCTGGCCGTTCAGGCGGCTCTGGATGCG
Organism: Thiomonas sp.; assembly: GCA_027443745.1. The sequence continues at coordinate 9,484 of DAIAZB010000399.1, forward strand.
CAGGCCGGTGGCACCCGGTGCCAGTTCGTCGGCCGTCACCAGCACGGGGCCGAAGCCGCCGGTGGCGTCGAAGTTCTTGCCGATGGTCCACTGGCCGGTGCGCTTCTGGTAGTCGCGCACGCTCATGTCGTTGAAGCAGCTGTAGCCGAAGACGTAGGGCAGCGCCCTTTTCCTTGGGCGTGTGGCGCGGCACTTTCTTCGCAATGACCACGGCCATCTCGGCTTCGTAGTCGAACTTGAAGGACACCTTGGGGCAAACGCCGGGTTGGCCATGGCCCATCAGCGAGCTCTTGCCGCGGTAGAAGAACCAGGGGTAGTCGGGCTTGTCGCGGCCGCCTTCCTTGGCGCGGTCGAAGTAGTTCAAGCCCAGGCAGATGATCTTGCCGGGCTCGGGCACCAGGGGCGCGAAGGTTTGCGAGGCCAGGGGCAGGCGCTGGCCGCTGGCCAGTGCGGCTTTGGCAGCGGCGGCCAAGTCGGTGCCGGCTTCCAGCGCAGCGCGCAGGTCGGCGCAGCCGGTGCCCAGGGAGATCCAGTCGCTGCCGTCAACCACACCCAGTTGGGCGCGGCCTTGTTGCACGGTGGTGGCGAAACGCATGGTGAGTCCTTGTGGTTCAGAGTGAAGTGGAAAAGCGGACGGCGCGTTGCGCCTCTTTCAGGCGGGCACTGGGCGGCGCGGAGATGCCCCATTGGTCGACCCGTCCCTGCGGCCAGGTCCAGTCCTGCGGGCCGCGCACGCGGTAGCTGTCGTCGACCTGCTCCACCTCGGCGGTGTATTCGATGACGATGCCAAACGGGTCGATGAAGTAGTTGAAGGCGTTGTCGCCCGGGCCGTGGCGGCCGGGGCCCCATTCGATGCCGTGGCCGGCGTCCTTCATGCGGCCACCGCCGCGCATCACCGCGTCAAGCGTGGGCATGACGAAGGCGATGTGGTTGAGCGCGTCGTTGTCGGTGTCGCCGAAGGCGATGGTGTGGTGGTCGCGGTCGCAGTTCATGAAGGCCATGATCCGCGTGCGGTCGGCCAGCACGAAGCCCAGGGCGCGCTCCAGGAAGCCCTGAGCCGCGGGCACGTCATGCGTGTTCAGCACCGCATGCGCCAGGCGCTGCGGCACGTCGCGCGGCGGCGGGTCGTCTGTGGTGCGGCGGGTGTCGCCATGCACCACCTCATAGCGCCGCCCATGAGCGTCACGCAGCCGCACGGCATGGCCGCCTGCAGGGTCTGATGAAGGCGCCGCCAGCTGCTCCACCGTGCCGCCGGCGGCCACTGCGGCGGCCGCGGTGGCGGCCAGTGCGTCTGCGCTGCGGGCACGCAGCGTCACCTTCAGGATCTGCGGCAGGCCCGCACGTTCATGCAGCGCCAGCAGGTGGTGGTCCGCGCCGCTGCCGCGCAGGTACAGGACGCCTTCGCCGCTGGCGGCCACGGTGAGGTGCCAGACCTGCGTGTAGAAGGTCTCGGCCGCGGCCAGGTCCGGCACGGTGAGCGCGACGCTGCGCAGGGCTTCGATCCAGGGGGACTTCATGCGGTCTCCAGGGTAGAACCCGCGCGCGCACCCAGGAAGCGGCGCGCATTGCCAAAAGCCAGCGCGTCCTGCGTGGCGGCATCGAAGCCGGCCTCGTCCAGGCGCGCCAGCGGGCGGGGTTCGTGGAAGTTGAAGGGGTGGTCGGTGCCGATGAGCAGTGCCGGCGTGCCCACCGTGGCGTGCAGGTGGCGCAGCATGGGCGCGTCGTACACCAGGGTGTCGTAGAAATGGCGCCGGGCCTGTTCACGCGGGGACTCGCTGATGCTGCTGGCCAGCGCCCGAAAGGTCTTCCAGCCCTGCTGCAGGCGCGGCAGCAGCGACATCAGCGTGCCTCCGCCGTGGCTGAAGGCGATGCGCAGCGTGGGCACGCGCTGCAGCAGGCCGCCGGTGATGACGGAGGCCGCCGCCAGTCCCACGTCGGTCGGGTAGCCCAGAACCTGTTCCAGCGGCGCGGGGCCAAGCAGGCGGTCCATGCCGGCCGGCTTGAGTGCGTGCACGAAGACCGGCACGTCCAGGTCCACGCAGGCGGCAAAGAAGGGGTCGAAGCGCGCGTCGCCGATGGGCTTGCCGTTGACGTTGCTCCCGATCTCCACGCCCACCAGGCCCAGCACCTCCACCGCATGGCGCAGTTCGGTGATCGCCGCGTCCACGTCCTGCAGCGGCACGGCCGCAAAGCCCAGCAGGCGGCCGGCCGATTCGGCGCAGATGTGCGCCGTGGTCTCGTTGAGGTAGCGGATGAGCGGTGCCGCTGCGGCCAGGTCCAGCCAGTAGGACAGCAGTTCCGGCATGGGCGACACCACCTGGTGGCTCAGGCCCATGCCGTCGAAGTCACCGATGCGGCGCGGCGCCGACCAGCAGTGGTCCGACACCGTGCGGTAGTGCTTGCCGTGCACCAGCACCTGGCGGTGGCAGACGCCGTTCACATCAGGCGCTGCAGCGGTGCTCAGGCCCGCCGCCGCCAGGTGGGCAGGGAACTCCGCCGGCACGATGTGCGCGTGGACGTCGATGCCGCAGCGGCAGCGCATGGTGAGCCGCGGCTCAAGCGTGCTGCAAACCTGCCGCGGCGATGCCGGCGATGACGATCTGCTCGTCCTCGTCACCGGTGCCGCCCGACGCACCGGCCGCGCCCAGCACGGTGCCGGCTGCGTCGGTGATCAGCACCGCGCCGGTTTGCGGAATGAAGTGCTGGGCCGAGGAACTGGCGATGGTGCCGAAGAAGGCCGGCATGTCCTTGGCCCGCACCGCGAGCGCGCGGCTGTTGGTGCCCATGCCCACGGCGGCCGCAGCCTTGCCCAGGCCGATGTCCAGGCGCAGCGCGCTGGCGCCGTCTTCACGGGCCGAGGCCACCACCTGCGCGGCCGCGTCCACCACCACCACGCCCATGGGCTTGAAGCCGTGCTGGCGGGCGGCGGCCAGGGCACCGTCGATCAAGGTGCGGGCCTGGGCCAGGGTGAGCTTGCTCATGCGGGGTCTCCAGTAAGGACAGCCGCCAGTTTTATATACAAAAGCTGATCCTGCAACCATAACAACACAAATTGACAGCCAGGGCGGCTTGTGTACATTTCCGCCCACCATGGCCCGAACCTCTGTCCTTGCCACAACCAGCGGCACCGCCACCCGCGCCACCAGCCTGTACGACCAGCTGCGCGGCGACTTGCTGGGTGGCGACCTGGAGCCCGGCACCAAGCTGGCGATCGAGGCCCTGGCCGAGCACTACGAAACCAGCGCAACCCCGCTGCGCGAGGCGCTGAACCGGCTGGTCTCCGATGGACTGGTCGAGCGCCGCGAGCAGCGCGGCTTCGTCGTCGCCGCCATCAGCGCCGTCGACCTGGCAGAGATCACCAAGACCCGCTGCTGGCTGGAGGAGATCGCGCTGCGCGAGTCCATCGCCGCGCACACCACCGCCTGGGAAGAAGCCCTGGTTCTGGCCCACCACCGGCTGGCCAAGACGCCGCGGTCCCTCTCGGACAAGACCTTCCAGGACAACCCCGACTGGGAGCCGCTGCACCGCGCCTTCCACCGCGCGCTGATCAGCGGCTGCGGCTCACGCTGGCTGCTGAACTTCTGCGAACAGCTGGCCGACCAGCACCACCGCTACCGGCGGCTGTCGGCCCCGCGTGCCTTTGCCAAGCGCAAGGTGAGCAATGAACACCAGCAGCTGGTGGAAGCGGCGCTGGCGGGGCGAGCAGACGAGGCTGTGGCACTGTTGCGCACGCACTTCGAGCGCACGGCAAATGTCATCCTTGACGACCCAAAGCTCTTTGGAAATTAGTCAAGCGACGGCTGCGGAGTGGTACATGAGTACTAATGGTGTTCCGCCAGCGGTGGCTGGCCGACTTGGGTGCCGGCCCACGTCTTCACCGGTGAAGGCGTTCGGCGACGCCGATGCCCGAGAATCTCGATGAGGTTGTGATCAGGCTCGCGGACGTGAACCGAACAATCTTCGACACCGCGCCTGTTCGCAGCACGGGCCCCTCCTCAATCGGTACTCCCGCCGCCTGGACCGATGACGGGCGATCAGAGAACGCGCCAAGAAACACCTCACAATTCTTTATTACCAAATGACGTCCTGATAAGAACACTTCTCAGGACATCGCGAAAATTCTTCTATAGTGGGGGTACCGCTCTTGGGGGACCCCTTTTTCATGCCTACGGAGGTGGTGGCTTCAGAGGTAGCGCCGGCCCCTGGCCAGCTCACCGCCAACGCCAGCGTGCCGCCGCGGCGCCGTGGCCGCCCGCGTGGCGCGAAGACCCGCCTGCTGCGCGAAGGCCGTGGCGAGCTCGGCCGCCATCACTTCGCATTTCTGCGCGCCCTCCTCGACGGGGTCGACCTTGAGCGCGCCTGGCGGCTCTACCTCTCCTTCACCGGCGGACCCAGCGATCGTCGCCACTTCGCAACCCGTCTGCGCCTGGTTGTCGCGGCGATCGAGCACGCCGGCGAGGCGCGGGGCTGCGGTTCGGAGTTGGCGGTGGCGCTGCCGGCCTTGCGCGCCCTGCCCGACTTTGCCGTAGCGAAAGCTGGACGAGGGGCAGGAAAAGCCGGACACATCAGCACTCCCGAGGTGGCGCTGAGGCCGGCATCAAGCCAGCCACCCTCCCCTGCCCTCGAAGAATGGCGCTCGCAGTACTGCGGTGCGACCGGAATCGACGAGGACTTCTACACGGAAGCGGAGTGGCTCGAGTTCTACGGCGAGGAGTTCGGCGAGGACGCGGCGACGGGCCAGACCGGGGCAGGAAAAGCCGGACACTTGGCCGCCCCGCCCTCCCCTGCCCTGTCCGCCACGACTCATTCGCGACTTGTCGAGGGGTCGTCTGCCGCGGCCGCCCCGCGGCTATCCGCGACCCAACGCAAGGCGGTCGTCGAGGCACTTGCGGCGCTGGAGCGCGTGCTGTCGCGTGAGGCCAGTCTGGAAGACGAGGCTGGCTTCTGGCTCGGCTCCGGCATCCCGCGCGACCTGGCCAAGGTCGGCGTCAAGTCGCTTGGCGACCTGGTCAACTACATCAACATCTACGGGTTCCGGTGGCACCGCCGTGTGCCCCGGATGGGCGTCGTTCGGGCCCGGCGGCTGCTCGACTGGCTGACCCCCATCGCCGAGGTCGGCGGACGGCCGTTCAAGGAGTCGGCCCGGCGCCCGGAGACCGACCTGGCGCTGCTGCGCCGGCGGGAACTGGCGGGTCGGGGGGTGGCCGGTGCGGAGCCGTTCGCCCTGGTCCCGATCGTCGATGGCGCCTTGTCCGATGCCCTGTCTGGCCGTCAGGGCGCCTTCCGATCGCATGAGGCCAACGTCTGGGGCGCGGAGACCGATGTTCAGGCGATCAGCCAGTGGCTCAGCCGGTACCAGGGGCAGACCCGGCGGGACTACACGCGCATCGCCGAGCGCTTCTACCTCTGGTGCATCCACGTCCGGCGCAAGGCCCTCTCCTCGCTCCAGGAGCCCGATCTGCAGGGCTACCAGGCCTTCCTGGCGGCTCCGCCGGCCGATTGGGTGCAGGAGCGCAAGGTGAGGCGCGACGACGCCTCCTGGAGGCCTTTCCGGGGCCCTCTGGGACGGAACAGCCAGCGACACGAGTTCACCGTGCTGGGCAGCATGTTTTCCGCCATGCACGAGAAAGGGTACCTGCGGGCCAATGCCATGGCGAACCTGGGCCGGACGCTGGGCCTGCTGAAGCCGAGCATCGACGTTCGCCGGTCCCTGAGCGAGCGCCAGTGGGCTTTCGCCATGGAGGTGCTACATGAAAAGCCGGACACTCCCGAGCGGCGGCGCCTGCAGTTGCTGCTGGAACTCGGCAGCACCACCGGCCTTCGTTTGTCGGAGCTGGCCACGACCCGGCTGAAGGGCTTCCGGCGGGAACTGGTGGATGGCCAGGAGGCATGGTTGCTGGACGTCATCGGCAAGGGCGGGAAGCCCCGGACGGTGATGGTCTTCGACGAGATCAAGACGCTGCTCGAGCAGCACTACCAGGACATGGACGCTGCAGGCCTGGGCTTCGACTCACGTGTGGAGAGAGTCCAGGCGGCCAACAGCCTTCCGACTACCGCGGCAGGCGAGCGCATGGCGGGAACCGGCCACGAACTCGACAGCAGGCCCGATGAGGGTGTGGGGCAGGCATTGCAGGACGCGTTGCGAGCAGAGCACCAACAGGCCTGGCGGCCCCTCGTCGGGATCCTCAAGCGCCCTCCCCCGCGCCGCAATCTGGACCGGCTCGGCGTTCCGTTCCTGGATCGCGAACTGCCGTCGCAGGCTGACCGCTACGGCGCACTGGAGCGCTCGGCGATCTACAAGGCGCTGCGCCGGTTCTTCCGCGAGGTGGCCGTCGCCGCCGCTGCGCGCGATGGCGCCCCCGGTTCGGCGGACTTCCTGAACGCATCGACTCACTGGCTGCGTCACACCTTCGCCAATTCCGCCGTGAAGCAGATGCAACCCCAGGTCCTGCAGAGCCTGCTTGGGCACTCCGACCTTCGGGTGACCTCGGTCTACGTGAAGGCTGACGCTGTGGATCTCGTGCGGGGCATGCGGGCGATGCAGCGGGCGGCCGGATCGGGGACTGAAGAAGCGCCGCGCCGGAGGGCATCAGCGGCGTCCGGCACACCAAAGTAGGCCTGCGGAGGCGGCGTGTGGTACGGAACCACACCCCCTGTCGGCGGCCCCTGGAAGGGGCATTCCGGAGCGCTGTGGTACGGTACCACGGAGCGCATTTGGAGGCCGATCGGGCCGCGCTTCTGACTCCCGCGACTCGCCAGAATTGGTTCCGGATTGAGCCTCGGCGGGGGATTCGATGGTGTCCGTGGTACGGAACCACGGACACCCCTTACGGTGCTTCCGGGAGGTCCGAAAGCAACTTCTGGAGGGCCGTCTCGAAGGCTGCCCAGCGGGCCGGAGGCAGGACACCACGAGGCAACTCCACGGTGACCGCACCACCCTTCCCCGCTCGGATTACGCCCTTCTTGCCATCGGCAATCACGAAGGCACGCGAAGCCTCCTTTGCCTTGGGCTTGCCCTTCGCCGACACCGCCTCGGTCAAGCTGCGGAACACCTCCGCAGCAGCCGGCTTCGGCGACCGGCCTGCGAGCAACCGGGCAGCCGACAGCACTGCGTCCGTATCCTGCTGGTAGGCCTTGTCCAGCGCGACAGCCCAGCGGAACTGAATGTCGACCGGGCTGCGGAACGCGCCGACGATCTCCTGCGGCAACTCGGCCACACGAAGCGCCTTGGCCACGTTGCTGTGGTCGAGTCCGATCTGTTCGGCCAGCCGCCTCGCACTGGGAAACAAGCCCTCGTTCAGAGCCTTGTGATAGCTGACGCCCTGCTCCCAAGCCGACAGGTTCGAACGCCCGCGGTTCTCCCGCTGCATCTGGACATAGAGCGCTTGGTCATCGACGTTCTCGTCGACGACCGCACGCACCGGCAAGCCCAGCTCGAGGCACGCGCGCGTCCGGCGCGAGCCGTAGACCAGTTCGAACCGCGGCCCCTCCGGCTGCTCCGCTGCAGCGCCACGAACGGGGCGTACCTTGATCGGCTGCACGTTGCCGCCGGCACTCTCGATCTCCTGCTTCAATTCCACGAAAGCCTGGCTCGAGAACGAATCCGGGTGGCGGTCGGCCCAGCGCGTCAGCGCGATCTGGCGCGGGTCGATGAGTTGCTCGCCGACCTGCAGCTTGAGCTTCTCGATCTCGGCATTGAGCTTCGAGACGGCTTCCGTGTCGGCCGCTGCACCGGAAAGCATTCGGGACAGCATCCCCACCCCGGTGCGAGGCAGCGCTGGCTTGACCTCGGCCTGGGGCTCGGATGTCACCTCGGGTTCTTCGACGTGGTCCGGAATCTTGAAGGCGATCCCTTGCCCCTTCTTTTGAGTGGCCACCTCAACCTCCCACCTGGCGCTGCCAGAACGTTTCCATCTGCTGTTCGATCAGATCCACAAACCGATCGTAGGCCTCGAAGGCGCTCTTGAACGTGCGCGTCGAGGCGTTGTCGCGACTCGCGTCGTAGACGGTTCCGAACTCCTTGCTGGCGGTGCGGACAGCCTCGACGTCCGGAATCTCTACCGGCAGCACACGCTCGGCGTAGGCGGCCTGGATCCACTCCCGGATGATCGCCGTCGATTGCCCAGTGTTGTCCTTGGGTGCGGCGTACTTCACCTTGGACAGCAGGATGTTGATGAACGCGAAATCCTTCCCGGCACCGCGACCGGCGAAGTCGTCGGCCAGGTCCTTGAACAGATCCCAGAACTGGGCACTCGACGCGAAGTCCAGGTTGCTTGGGGGCAGCGGCATGATGATGCCGTCGCTCGCCATGAGAGCGTTCACGGTCAGGAACGACAGCGACGGTGGCGTGTCGCAGATGATCACGTCGTACTTCGACCGGATCGGGTCGAGCCCGTAGTCAAGCGTGCGCCAGAACTGGAACGAGGCTTCCTTCAGTTGTCGCGTCGGCAGGATGAACTCGGCCGAGAAGAGGGGAGAAGAGGAGGGCACCAAGTCCACGCCGTCCCAGTAGGTCGGCCGGATCGCGTAATTGACGTCCGGCTCGTCGCCGCTGAGCAGCGGCAACAAGGTCTGAGTGACGTCGACCTCCGCATCCGGCAGGAAGCCGAAGAGGGTCGTCATGCTGCCCTGAGGATCCACGTCCACCACCAACACCTTGTGGCCCCGCATGCTCAACCCCTGGGCGAGGGTGGTTGCCGTGGTCGTCTTCGAACTGCCGCCCTTGAAGTGCGCCGTGGAGATCGTGATGGCCTCGCCGCCTTCGGGTCGCAGATGGCCAGCCCGGTAGTGGCGAGCCCACTGCCGCATCTCCGATAGCGTGAACTCGCGACGGGCACCCGTCGAAGTCAGCCGCCCAGTCGGCAGCCCTCCAGGATTGCGCACGCGGTAGTCATACTGGGACCGCTCGATCTTCAGACGCTCGATGAGCTGAGTCGCCGAGAACGTCGGCGGCAGCTTGCGGGCATCCGGCGCTAGCATCACCCCACGGGCCTGGGCCACGATGGATGTGGCCCGCTCTGCCTGCTCGGTGATCGCCTTCAACGAGATCGGGTGGGTAGCCGAGGGCCCCTGTGTGGTCGGATCCATGCGTTCCTTGCAGTGCGCTATGACAATGAACGCAATTCTACGTGAGACAGGGCTTTCTCAAGACATCAATGAATTCCACGTTTATCGCAGACGACCTGGTGCTCGCACCGTGAAGAACCTGGATTTCAGGACGTTTTGAAGGCCTCCTCCAAGGTCAGTCGTCGATCAGTTTAAGAAGTTCAATAGTTCAAGACTTTCTCGGCCAGAAAGTTATTTGAAATCAAGTAGTTAGCCGATCTCCCGTCCGGACTCCCGGCGCCTGCCGTCCGGACAAGGCTTTGGAGGCGTCCGGGAAGCGGCCTGAAGGCGTCCGGGAAGTCCTGGGGATAACTTTCGCCCCTGTGGATAACTTAGCGTCCGGGTTTTCAGGTCCCGGGTCGGACAGTTCGAAGCCCGCGCAACAGGTGGCCGAACCGAAGTGAGAAGGGCCGAAGCGTCCGGGATTTCAGGCCCTCGGGAGCTGAATCGTCACTCAGTTCTGACTAAACGTCGCGAAATCCAGTTGCGTCCAAGAGACGCTGGTCAACCCGGACACTTGACCGGGCGCGGCGGCCTAGAATGGACGCATGAGCGGTGTGGCAATCGTGAGGCAGATGGATGTGGTGCAGGGCATGCTGCACAAGTCCGTCATCGCCTTGGCGATCGTGCCGACCAACCGCTCGCTGACGGTCACTGGACGCAAAGCGTACTCGGTGATGTTGCATCTTGCCCAGATGCAGGCGGCCGCCGGAACAGAGAGTGCGGACGGCGGCTTCGCTGCACCATTGAACTCCATCCTTCGCGGCTTCGGTGCGACCAACAGCATCTCCAGCGATGCAAAGAAGTACATCGACCAGATGGTGTCGACCAAGGTGGAGTGGAGGCCACTGTCGAAGTCCGAGCAGCAACTGCCGCTGACCTTCGGGATCGACGGAAAGGAAGAGGGCGGCTCGCCGGCGCAGATCACCGACGAGCTTCGCATCTTCAACCTGCTCGCCGAGGTCCGCGTCTACAAGCGCGCGGGCGAGAACTGGGTGACCTGGTACTACCCGCCGTCCATCCGGGAAGAACTGGTCAGCCCCTCGCGCTGGGCCCAGGTCGACTTTGCGGTGCTGCGCCAGTTGACCACCTACTGCGCGGTGGCGCTCTACGAGATCTGCGCGCGCTACCGCGACAGCCCCGCAGGCGTCACCAGCCGGCAGCACTGGTCCTGGTGGGCCGAGTCGTTGCGAAGTTCGCCGACCTCCAAGGTCCGCGCGTGGCGCAAATTCAAAAACGAGTTCGTCGCGCCCGCCATCAAGGAGATCAACGACCTCGGCGACATCGAGATCGAGCTGATCGAGTTCAGGCGCGGACGCGAAGTTGAGTACGTTCAGTTCGCGGTCAAGAAGAGTGCGCGGCGCCCCGAGCGGATCGCGCCGGTGCCGCCCGATGTCACGAACATCCTGCGGGGTGGCAAGCTGAGCATCCGCGACACGGTCATCGAGGAACTCGAGCGCGCCTATGGCGTCGTCGCCGTGACCGAAGGACTCGAACGCTACGAGCGCTTTCTCAGTGGAGCGGACCGCCCGCGCATCGGCAATGCCGGCGCCTACCTGCGCACGATCATCGCGAACAAGGCGCGCGAGGATGGGTCGACAGGGCAGGGCGCAGAACCGGAGAAGTCGGCCCATGTCGTCGTTGAGAGCAAGGCGGCACCAGCGGTGCCCGCTTCGCGCCGTGATGTGGAGGACGCCGAGCGCCATCGGCGCTTCAGCCTGATCCGCGACCAGTTCGCCAAGCTGGATGCGGAGGAGCAGATGGAGTGGGTGCGGCGGGTGCGCGATGAGGCGGACGCGACCACGGCACCCAGCCCCAGCATCATGAAGCGTCTCGCACGCGGCGAGTGGCAGTCGCCACTGGTTCAGGTGATGGTGATCCAGCACTACGCGAAGAGCGAACTGGGCGATGACTGGGCGACGTTGCCGTTGGCCGAGTTCGAGAGCCTCATGGCGATCGACGTCGGCAGCGAACGCGACGCGGGCTGAAACTCACCGCAAGCGGACGGGCAAAAAAAAGCCCCACTGCATGTGCAGTGGGGCAGGGCGCTCAGCGACTAGGCTGCAATTTGCTCCGGGACATCCTCGACAGCATTACTGCCGACTTCGTCCTTGCCAAGGTCCAGCTCGGCTTCGAGCTCACGCTGCCTCACGATTAGCGCGGCCAAGCGGTCCTCGTGCTCGAACGGCCGCTGCAGTTCAGCCGCAAGGCCTTCGAGCTTCGATCGCATCCTCGCGAGCCGCTGAGCGCAGTCATCGCGGTGCGGCGCGATCTCGCGGATCGTCTCGACCAATGAGGCATGGAGTGCCGGTCCGGTCTGGCACGGCCTGCATTCGTGTGAGCTCGCGCCCCGCACGAACAGATGCACCTCGTCCTCTGCGCGTCCGATAAACACGCACAGTTCGAAAGCCCCGACGGTGCCGATGACCTCATCCCGCGCGGACCGCGAGATCGATGCCCTCGCGCTGCGTACGGTCGCCCTGAGCACCTCGCCGATCGCTTCACGACCGCGGTAGGTGCGTCCGTGGACGTTGACCACCAGGTCCGTTCCGAGAACGGCATGCGCGCGTTCGGCATCTGCCACGAGGGCCGCGAGCAACCGCTCGTTGCTCTCGATGCGCATCGGCAAGCCTGCCACCTCGGATTCGTTCGCGTAGCGTTGGTTGCGCCACACGGACAGCAGCGAGGCGTACTTTGCGATCTCCGCGTCGACACCGGCCTTCTCGATGATCTTCGGATTGCCCGACGCAAGCGCCTTCACTTCCGCGTAGGTCAGCGTTGCGAGCTCGACGTCCTCGACAGACCGGATGCCCTTGTCCCCGCTCATCACCTGCGCGATGAACTTGGCCTTGGTGAGCACAGTCTGCCAGCTGTACGCGTCGAAGCTGCCTTCGGTGACGTAGCGGATGATCTCCACCTCGGGGCATTCGTTGCCTTGGCGAAGGATTCGGCCCTCGCGCTGCTCCACGTCACACGGACGCCATGGGCAGTCGAGTTCGTGCAGGGCCACGAGGCGCCGCTGCACGTTCGTGCCGACGCCCATCTTCGGGGTCGAGCCGAGCAGCACACGAACCTTGCCCTCGCGCACCTGGCGGAACAGGCGTGCCTTCTGCGAGTCGGTCTCGGCATCGTGGATGAAAGCGATCTGCTCGGCCGGTAGGCCCAGCTCGATCAACTCTTCGCGCAGCGCCTGGTAGACGCTGAACGCCATGCCACTCTTGGGAGTGGACAGGTCGCAGAAGACCAGTTGGGCCCTCTTGAGGCTCGCAGTCTCCTGCCAGATGTTGTGCACCTCTCGGGCGCACTGCGCCACCTTCCCGCCGGGGTCGGCTGGTTGGCGGCCGTTGATCAGTCGCATGTCCAGCGCGGCCAGGCGGCCTTCGCTGGCGATCATGAGCATGTTGTCCTCGCGCGGGTCTACCCGCGCGGTCTTCAAGCGCGCGGCGCGCTTCACGAGCGATCGCACGAAGGCGCGCAACTGCTCGCTCGGCTTGCACGTCACCGTTCTGGGCTTGTCGCCCTTCAGGATAGGCACCGGCAGCTTCAGCATCTCGCGCGTGCGGATGTCCGACACGTCGCAGAACACCGTCATCAGGTCCGGCACGTTGATGAAGCGCGCGAACCGGGTGTTGAGGCGATAGCCGCTGCCGTCGGGTGCAATCTCCAGCGCCGTGACCGTCTCCCCGAAGGTGGCGGCCCAGGCGTCGAACTGCTCGAGCCCCAGCGAGCGCAGCGTGTTGGGCTGCAGGAAGCGCTGGAACGTGTGAACCTCGGCCATGCTGTTGGCCACCGGGGTTGCCGTGGCCAGAACCACCCCACGGTGCTCGCCTCGGTAGAGGCTCATCGTGTGGCGCGACTTCAGGTACAGGTCGAACGCGCGCTGCGAGTTGCTCAGCGGCAGGCCTGCGATGCGTGCCATCTTGGTGTGGCGAAACAGATTCTTGGCCGAGTGGGCCTCGTCGTACGCAAGCCAGTCGACCCCCAGTGCTTCCCAGCAGAGAAAGTCGTCCTTGCGATCTTGGTTCTCCAGACGTTCGAGCCGGATCTTCCAGGTCTTCTTCATGCGCTCGAGCTGCTTGACGATCCGGTTGGACCGGCTGTCCGCGCTGCACATGCGCACCGCCATTTCGATCTCGCGGATGGTGTCCTTGATGAAGTCGCCGGTGAAGCCGGCGGACATGGGCAGCAGCTCGAAGGTGGAGTGCGTCATCACGATCGCATCCCAGTCGCCGGTGGCCACCCGCGCCACGAACTCCCGCCGGCGGTCGCCGGCGAGGTCCTCCTTCGTCGCCATGAGCACGGCGGCGGAGGGATAGAGCCGTACCAGCTCTGCGGCGTACTGCTCGAGGCAGTGGTTCGGCACGATGTGGGCCGGCTTGTTGGCCAGGCCCAGGCGGCGCAGTTCCATGCTCGCGGCCACCATGATGGCCGTCTTGCCGCCGCCCACCGCGTGAAACAGCCCGGTGTTGCCGGACTGCACGACGCGCCAGATCGCGTTGCGTTGGCTCGCGTGGAGCTCGAAGCATTGCGAAAAGCCCGGCAGCTTCAGATGCGAGCCGTCGAACTCCCTCTGGCGGATGCAGTTGAAAAGGTCGTTGTAGATCCTGCACAGCCGCTCGCGCCGCGGCGCGTCCTCGTAGGCCCATGCCGCGAAGCGGTCCCGGATCAAGCCGAGCTTCTCCCGCGCCGCGAGCGTCTCCTCCTTGTTGACGATGTAGGCACCGTCCTTCTCGGGGTGCGGGTCGCGCACCGTGGGTGTCTGCACGTTCAGCGCATGCTGCACGAGGTCGATGGCGTGCATGCGCCGCGTGCCGAACTCCTGGATGCACGCGACGCTTTGTCGGGCCGCCCAGTCGTTGAAGGTCACCGACCAGGTGCCGGCCACAGCCAGGTAGCGCACGGCGGTGTCCTGCAGGCCGAGCACCTCCTTGATGAAGTCCTCGACCACGTCCGCAGGGACCCAGACCGCGCCCAGTCGCAGCGCGATGTCGCCTGGCGGCAGATCCTCGGGGATCACCTTCTCCAGTGCCGCCACGTTCGCCCGGTAGGCGTCGCCAGCGGCGAGGGCCACGGTCAGCTTGCGCTTCACGTTGCCGGAGAGGTACTCGTCGGCCGGCTCGTGCCGGTCGCCCTCGGGATTCAGGTAGATCATGCCTCGCGCGGACAGGTCCGCCAGGGCGTCTTCGGGCGTGGCCCGCAGCAGCCGGGCCATGTAGTCGGGATCGACCCGGCCCTTCCATTGCATCGACAGGGCGAGTGCCTCGTCGGGATGCTCGGCGACCGTGGCCTCCCGGACGGGCGAGACCGTTCGCTTCGAGAAGATCGCGGCCTTGGTGGCCACTTCTTCCTCTTCGTCGTAGTGCTCCAGGGACAGTAGCAGCGGATAGTCCGGGTCTCGCCGGAAGGCGAGGGCGTTCGCACGGCAGGACAGGTAGCCGTGCTTGCCCACGAACCGGTCGTAGCTCTGGTTCAGGCGTCGCCTCAGTTCGATCAGCGCCTGGTCCGTCGTTGCGCCCAGTTGTGCGCTGAGCAACGCGCGGGTCCGATCGCGGATGTCCACCATGCCTGCGATCCGTTGCCGGACCGTGGCGTTGAGGCGGTCGTGCAGGTCCACGACGTGATCGCCTTCCACGATGCCGATGCGGCCTTCGCTGACCACGAGCGAGCCCGGCCGCGTGCCAGCGGGTGCCGGCACGATGTCCCGGGGAGCTCTGGCGGGGGCCTTCGGTTGCACGCTGTACGCACCCTTGGGCACCAGGGCCTGGGCGCCGAGCAGCGCGGATTCGAGGTCGCCATCGAGCATGGCCGTCGGCACGGCCTGGAAGCCGTTGCTGACCCGGTCGATGCGACCCAGCACATGCTCCGGATGGCGCACGAACCAACGGTTGATCCGCAGGTACTGCTCGTGGCAGCCTTCCCGGAGCATCGTCTTGGGAACGTAGTCCAGGTCGAGCCACTCGGCTGCGGCCGCCGCCTCTCCCGGCGCGCGCCTTCTGAGCACGACCAGGTCGGCCTGCACGCTGGTCGATGCGATGCGCTCGAACGTGCCCGAGGGCAGTCGGAATGCGGTGACCAGGTCGGCCTCGGATGCCACGTGCGCGCGCATGCCGGCATCGCTCTCGTCCAGGAAGTAGGTCGAGGTGATGAAGCACACCAGGCCGCCAGGGCGGAGCACATCGAGCGCCCGGCCAACGAACCAGTTGTGGATGCTCGCTCGGCTGTAAGGCCTGTTGCGGTTGTCCAGCACACCGTAGCGGCCGAAGGGGACGTTGGACAGGATGAGGTCGTAGGTTCCTTCGGCCAAGGTCGCGGCCTCGAAGCCACCGATCCGCACATCAACTCCGCATGCCCCGTAGAGGTTGCGAAGGATGCGGCCAGAGATGCGGTCCAGTTCGATCGCCGTGACGCGGCTGCGCTGGGCAATGTCGGCCGGCATGCAGCCCAGGAAGTGCCCGACGCCTGCGCTCGGTTCGAGGATGTTGCCGCCCTGGAAACCCAGGCGGCGCAAGGCTGCCCAGATCCAGTGGATGACGATCGGATCGGTGTAGTGGCTGTTGTTGACCGATGCCCGTGCCGAGTCGTGGTCGTCGGCCGAGAGCAACTGGCGCAGGCGGCTGGCGCGCTCGACCCAGGCTGGATCCCGGCCCTCGTCGTTGAAGCTCGCCGGGATGCCGCCCCAGCCGGTGTAGCGCAGCAGTGCGCGACGTTCGCTGGCGCTAGCCGGCCTGGCCTCGCTCTCGATCGAGCGGAGCGCGTTGATGGCCGAAACGTTCGCCTCGAACTTGGTGGCCTGGCCTTCGATGTGGGCGAGGGCTTCGTCGTCCCACGTCGGCCACTCGACGAACTGCGCGGTGTGGGCCGCGGCGGACATGGCCGGGCGCCATGCCTTGGGGACCTGCACTCCCACGACCGCTTGAACATCGACCGCAGCGGCAGGGGCCTCCGCAGCTTCAGCGAACAGGTCTGGGTATGCGGGGGCTTCGGTGTCGAAGCCCGGCAAGGAAAGGGTGTAGCCACCCCGGCTGGATGGGGACATGTGATCTCCGTGATGTGGAGAGAGCACACGCCCCCCCTGGGGAGCGTGAGCTCCCGGTGGGAGGGGGTCCGCGGGCCGCTGGGGCGGCATGCGGTCGTGCGTCGACCAGCCGGACTGCCTGAAAGGCAGTAGGCCGATGCGAACGGATCTGGGGTTCGGTGCGGCCGCCTGTCAGGCGGGCACCGGAAGGACTCACCGCCTGAAGAGGCGGCGGCGGGGCAGGGCCCAGCGCGGATCTACGTGCGGGTCACGACCGCTAACGCCGGCTGTGCCGGAACGCCTCAGAGGGCGGCTGTGGCCGGAAGCCACGAAGCGAATCGAGTATGGAACAAGGGGGCTGGATGGAAAAGACACCCCATCGCGCTGGCGCATGTTCATCGGGCATGAATCGGCCAAAGGCAGCCGCGCCGCGTCAAAGGGGCGCGGCAGCTCTCGGTCTTGGACCGGTTGCGCTTCGGGGTTGCCGCCTTCAGACCGCCGCTTGCTACGATTGCTACGTTTTCTCTGCTATCGCTATTGCCTGCAAGACGCCCTATGGGAACCAACGCCAGCCCCGCTGTACTGCTTCGGCGCATCGCCCAGCTCGAAGCGGCCGTAAGACGACTGACCGAAGACCTGGAGAGCCTTCGAAGGGCGGTCAGCCGCCACGGGTTCGCCTCAAGCTTGGCCGGCGGCTTGCGATCGCAGGTGGCCCGGTCTCCGATTCCAACCGGGCTGGCCGGCGCTCTCGCGCGTGGGGAGGCAGCCAAGGTGCAATGGGTCAAGGAAGGGCTCGTCGTCCCTGGTGAACAACTCGCACGAGCCTGGGGCCTCACTAGGCAGGCGTTGAGGCCGGCAGCAGGTCGGGGCGAGGTCTTCGCCGTGAAGATCGGCAATCGGCTTTTCTACCCCCAAGCGTTCTTGGCCCTGGACCGCCAAGCCGTGGCCACCGTGTGCCGCGCGCTGGGCGATCTCGACGCATCCGAAAAGATGATCTTCTGGCTGCGCGAGCATGGGGCGGTAGGAGGGAAGGGGATCGCCGCAGCCCTGGACGCAGGAACTGCGGTAGTCAAGGCGCAGCGGCTGGCTGCGGCCTGGGCGCGCGAGCGAGGAGGCGGGCGCGTCGTCGCTGCCTGAGACCGTGGCATTCGACGCTCCGCTTCGAGCCGTCCAGCGACTCAAAGTGCGGGTGCGAAGTCGAGAGGCGCGCCGGCAGGCCTCACGCACAATGGTCGGCATGAGCATTCGCAAGACGGCCAAGAAGACCGCGGTGGCGCATCGCGATTCGCGCTCGGGCGCGGCGGCGGACGTGCCCGTTGAGTCGGCGTTTGGCGAAGTGGTGGATCTGATTCGTGCTGCGCGCCAGCGCGCCCACCAGGCTGTGAATACTGAGCTCATCGGCCTGTACTGGCAGATCGGCGAGTACATCAACGGCAAGCTGGCAGCGGCTGAGTGGGGCGAGGGCGTTGTGGACCGTCTGGCGCAGCACCTGGCACGCACGGAGCCGGGACTGCGTGGCTTCTCGGCCCAGAACCTGTGGCGCATGCGGCAGCTGTTCGAGACCTACCGCGACGCCCCAAAGCTCTCACCACTGGTGAGAGCCTTGCCCTGGACCCACAACCTCATCATCCTGGGCCAGTCGAAGCGTGCCGAGGAGCGCGAGTTCTACCTGCGCATGGCCGTGCAGCAGCGCTGGGGCAAGCGCGAGTTGGAGCGACAGATCCGCCTGGGAGCCTTTGAGCAGGCGGTGCTTGCGCCGGCAAAACTCTCACCAGCGGTGAGAGAAATCCACGGCGAGTCGGCGGCCACTGCTTTCAAGGACTCCTACGCGCTGGAGTTTCTGGAACTGCCAGCCGGCCACACTGAGGCCGACCTGCACCGCGGCTTGCTCGGCCGGCTTCAGATCTTCCTCATCGAGCTCGGGCGAGACTTCTGCTTCGTCGGCTCGGAGTTCCCGCTGCAGGTGGGCGGGCGCGACTTCGCGCTCGACCTGCTGTTCTTCCACCGCGGCCTGAACTGCCTTGTGGCCATCGAGCTGAAGGTGGACCGTTTCGAGCCCGAGCACCTGGGCAAGCTGAACTTCTACCTGGAAGCGCTGGACCGTGACGTGCGCAAACCGCACGAGAACCCGGCCATCGGGGTGCTGCTGTGCGCCTCCAAGGACAGCGAGGTGGTGGAGTACGCGCTGAGTCGATCGCTATCGCCTGCGCTCGTCGCGCAATACCAGACCCAGTTGCCCGACAAGCAACTGCTGGCAGCCAAGCTGCATGAGTTCTACAACCTGAACGAGCCAGTCGCAGATACGCGCGAGGGTCGGAATCGACAGCGTGCGCGGAAGGCCGGCAAGAAGAAATAGTCGGCAGTGAGACGCCGACCCGAAGGAGCGGGCCGAGTGCGACACTGTTGGCCCATTCGTTGACGTGGAGTAGCTGCGGACGTGAGCGGTCAGCCGCTTCGCCGCGGCGAGTGTCGGCGGCCGCCAGCAGGGGCGGCTCACAATGCCGGCTTCCTTGGCATGGACAAGAATCCGCGCGGCACATATGGCCGGCTTTGCGCGCAGCCTCCACCGCAAAAACATCAGGCGGGCTCAAGCCACCGAGCGCTTGGACAAAGCACGATTGAGGAGTTTCCTGAAGTCATCCCTGTCACGCGCGCTCCGGCTTTCCTCCCGGAACTCCAATCGATCCTCGGTCGTATCTCGCAGGTTCGCTCTGACTTGAGCGACCGCCGAGGGGCTCAATCCATCGATGATGGCAACCGGGTGTGCGCCGTCATAGTCGGCGCAGAAGACGTAGAACCCGGTCTCGCGATGCGTCTGCAGAAGCCCCTTGTAGGCAGGAACCGCCGCGCACCAGAGGCTGTTGCCATCGATGCCTACGCGGTGGACCAAGATCGAGGTGTGCTGGTCAAGTAGATCACCGGTCCTGGTGAAACGCCATGGCCCGTCTTGCACGATCAAGATCTCGTCTGATCGCTCGTCGAGCATCCTCGCCTTGACGTCTACGGGCAGCCCGATTCCAAACAGTGCAGCGATCGCGTCGGTTGACTCTGGCTTCACGCCAGCGACACGCGCCAAGACCTCCCCCTCGGCTTCAGATCGACTCACCGGATAGACCGCAACCTGTCGTTCATCGAATGACCGTCGCGCCGTGTCCCGCGAAGGCTCGTGCAACGTGTAGATGGGAACGTAGTCCGGCGCCGTGATGCCGTAGTGACTTTCGAGCACGATGCCAGCCCAGCCTGCCACCCAAACCTTGGGGCCGCGAGTGAACAGGTCAGCGACTGCATCGATAGCGTCAGCATGAAACGCGCATATCTCGTCATCCTTGCTGACGTACCAAGGTTGCAGCAGGCGCGCACTGAATTCACCGTGCGGAGCCGCCAGGTGATTCCAACTCGTGGCGCCCAGGGCCGCCGCAGCGACAGCCTGCACGGTCGCGGTGTCGGGCTGCAGCTTGGAACACGCCGCGCACAACATCCTGGCCGACTGCAGCCATTCAAGGGGGATCGGATGGTGCGCCATCCGTTCACGGAACTCCTTCATCTCATGCCCGCCTCGAGATTCAACCGCTCCGAGGACCGAAAGGCCGGGCCACCTGCGCGCTCGTTTGATCAACTCGGCATCCGTGTCAGCTGACTTCCTGAGACCCGTGATGGTGCTCAATGCACGCTTGCGGAGTTCCGGCGATACGTAGGCAGCCGGGAGCGGCAGCAAGGTGGCGAGCAATTCCTCGCCGACGAAGAGTCGCAGCGTACGCGCCGCCCCATCGCACTCCACCCGACTTGGCAGACTGCGATTGCTCTCGCAGGCACGGAGCAAGACAGCCAGCCCATCAGACCAGGACGCAGCGCAGGCGACCGTATCTCCCTCATCGTCCAGATGTCGCCCTGCCGGGGTGTACCGGATGATGAACCAGTCCGGAACGGACTTCGAACCGCTGAGAATCGCGTCGGCAACCATGAAGTCGGCCTCATTGAAGAAGACCTCGGCCTTCTCGTGCCATTGCGGCCCCAAAGCACCCTTGACGTCGCCGAGCAGCGGCTCAAGACGAACGCACATCTCGTCCCAGCGGCCGGCCGGGAAGTTTTGAAGAAGCGGGGAGTTCATGCAATACCTCGAGTAGAAGTGGGCATTGCGGTGTGCACCTTGCCGCGCCCAGTTCACGAGGTACCAAGCGGGGAGTCTCAGTGGCCCTGGTTTACCTTCCGCGGAGAGCGGGTGCACGGCAGGCTCGGGCAGCCGGGGAGAATGGTAGCTCACGTGAGGAACGCCAGGCAAGTCCTGGTGCATTGAAGCCATGCAACCGCCATCGGGTCCAAGCCCTCAGCAGACCGTCAGGCTGGCCATCGACAGCCAGACCAGCGAACTCGTCCCCGCTGAGACGCTGCTGGCCATGCCCGAAGACGAGTTCAGCGGCCTGCGGCGAGAGGCGATGGAGGCACGTGTCGACCGGCGCAAAGGTGGCAAGGCCGTCCGCTACCAGTGCGCGATCTGCAAGCTTCCCCTGTACCTCTCACGACGCAGAACCGGGGCACAGAACCGCTGGTTCGTGCACGACGGCAAGTCCCACGGCTGCCCCTGGTACGAGGGAAATCGTCTGGCGCCGGAGCAGATCAAGGCCCTCGTGTACCGAGGTCAGCAGGAGGGCCGCGAGCACCGTGAACTGAAGGAATACATCGCGCACTGGCTCCGGCAAGATCCGCAAGCCTCCGATGTGAATTGCGAGCAGACAACCTTCAGCGAGGTGGTCAAGGGCGAGTGGCGCCGGCCGGACGTCAAGTGCCTGTACGTTGGCGTGAAGTTGGTCTTCGAGATACAGCTGTCGTACACGTTCCTGTCGGACGTGATCGCACGCGATGCGTTCTATCGCCGAGAGAAGACCTTCGTGATCTGGGTTTTCGCTAAGTTCGATCGCAGCCGTGCTGCGGTGACGGACGAGGCGTTCTTCAACAGGCGCAACCTGTTCGTGATCGACGCGGAGGCAAGGCAACACACGGGCGAGCGATTGGCGCTGACGTTCAGTGGCTATCACCAGGTGCCGACTCTGGACGACAACTGGCGGTGGCGCGACACCTGGCAGGCAACGCCGATCGGCATGGCCGACTTGAAGCTACCAACCGACACGTGGCGGCCCTACTTCTTCGACTACGAAGCGCGACGAAGGCAGATCGAGCACGAAAGAATCGAGGCGTCTAGAGCGGAGCAGGCGAGACAGTGGGACGCAGGGATTGCGGAATATCGGGAAGCCGCACTGCGCTACTTTGCAAGCGACCACCGAGAAACGGAACGCCGAGCACTTGTGGCGGTTGTCGACAAGTTGGAGGAGAACACGGCATGGCACCCTGGCTACGAGGGCCTGCGTGAGTCACGGTTCTACGGATACCACGGCGTCCTGGCCGTGCTGCTATCGATCCAGATCGGAAAGTCGGTCAGCTACAGCCCGCAGTTGTCTGTGTTCCAGGTCATCGAGGCTGGTCTTCGAACCGCTAGCCGAGTGGGACTGCACGCCTATGCGATTCTGTACCTTTGGGCCTACAAGACGTACAGGCCGGCCATGCCTGAGAAACAACGCAAATGGCTCATCGACTACGCCCGCAAGATCAAGCTGTCCTTCGCCAAAGGAGAGTCGGTCTACCGCCGCGACACCTCGTTCGATGAAGCGATTGAGGTGCTGTTCCCGGAACTCGGAGAGCATCTGACCAGCACGTTCGGTACCGATCTGATGGATGACGAAGACGCCGGGTAGCATGAACGGCCGGTCCAGCAAACCACCAATCAAGGCCGTTGAACTGAAGTGCTGACAACAGAGATGACCACGGCTCAGGTGCCGGCTGTGTATCGACGCCTTGCGACCGCGATTGGGCCGGAGCATTGGCAAGGGGCAGTCGCCAGGCAGGAGGCAGCGATTCGCTCGAACCACTTCCTGCGCGACTACCTTCGTTCCGAGTACACCATCGCGTACCAACTGGACAAGCTGCGAGTCCTGGTTGCTGCACATGGCGACGTCCCGCTGCAGGCCTGCAACGACCGTTCCATCTTTCCGGCGATGGGCATAGCAGCACAGGTTCTAGTCTTACTGTGTTATCAAAATCAAGGCATTATTCGCACTTCTTCAAGCAAGATGTGAGCCTTGATGGAAGATTTGCGAGAGTTTGAGCGGTATATGGCGCACTTGAGTGCGGGCCTGGGGCACTTGGATCGACACGCTGGGTTGCGAGGATATTGCACCGGCCTGATGGCGCCGCTCAAGCGCAAGAGTGTGGAGCCGATGGCGGCGCACCTGGCGCCAGCCGCCACGCGGTCGCGACACCAATCACTGCACCACTTCGTGGCCGATGCTGCTTGGTCCGACGAGCAGATGCTGTTGCGGGTGGCCCAGTGGGTCGTGCCGGCGATGGACTTCAGCGACGGTGGTTGGTGGATCATTGACGACACCGGTTTTCCCAAGCAGGGTCGGCACTCGGTGGGCGTGGCCCGGCAGTACTGCGGCATGCTGGGCAAGCAGGACAACTGCCAAGTGGCCGTTAGCGTGACCTTGGCCTGCCAGACGGGCAGCCTGCCCGTGGCCTGGCAGCTGTACCTGCCCAACGAATGGGCCGACGACATCGTGCGGCGTGAGAAGGCCGGCGTGCCGCAAGCCGTGGAGTTCGCCACCAAGCCGGCGATTGCGCTGACCCAGATCGAGCATCTGATGAGCCAAGGCGCGCCCAAGCACTGTGTACTGGCCGATGCGGGCTATGGCGTGGACACGGCATTTCGCGAACGCCTGAGCGAGTTGGGCTTGACCTATGTGGTGGGCGTGACGGGCCAAGTCACGGTGTGGCCGCCAGGGCACGCACCGCTGCCGCCCGAGCCGTACAGCGGTCGCGGCGCGGTGCCCACGCGCCAGCGTTTGGGCGACGCGGCGCAGCAGCGCCCGCTGTCGATCAAGGAACTGGCGTTTGGCCTGAAGCCCTCGCAATGGCACACGCTCGAATGGCGCGAAGGCACCAACTTCACGCTACGCTCGCGCTTCGCTCGGGTTCGCGTGCGCGCGGCCCATCGCGATCACAAGCGCACGCAGATGCGTCCTGAGCAGTGGGTTCTCATCGAGTGGCCCGAAGGCCACCGCGAGCCGATGAAGTACTGGTTGTCCACGCTGCCTGAGGACGTGTCGCTGCAGCGCATGGTCTTTGAAGCCAAGATGCGCTGGCGCATCGAGCGCGACTACCAAGACCTCAAACAGGAACTGGGCTTGGGCCACTACGAGGGAAGAGGCTGGCGCGGGTTCCATCACCACGCGAGCTTGAGCATCGCGGCGTACGGGTTCTTGATGGCACAGCAACTTCGGCATCCTGATGGTGCCGGCAAAAAAAACTCCGCCCGACGTACCAAGGACGGCGCGCAACCTGCCCTACCCACGCATTACAAACCTCGCGGCAGCCCAGCGCACGCAGCGCCACGTCCCCTCGTCCATCACGACCTTGCGGCTGCTTATCGCCGCCGCCTTGCTCAACACGCTGCCCCGATGCCCCTGTTGCCTGCGCTTGAACGCAAGGCTACGCTTGTGACACAGTAAGACTAGGAGTC
>DAIAZB010000400.1 GCA_027443745.1 Thiomonas sp.
GGGCGACGTCACCGTCAGCTTCAGCGGCAGCTCGAACTGGAACAATCCGATTTCGGGCGCCGGCGGCCTGATCAAGCAGGGCGATGGCACGCTCAACCTCACGCAGCCGTCCAGCTACACCGGCCTGACCCAGGTAGAGGCCGGCACGCTGACCGCCAAATCCCTGGCCGGTGCGGCAAGCATCAGCAGCGGTGCCACGCTCGGCGGCATGACCGCCATCGGCGGCGACGTTGCCAATGCGGGCACGCTGGCAATTGGCACCAACAATGTCAGCGTGGGCGGCAACTATACCCAGCAGGCCGGTGCGCAGCTGTCGCTGTCGCTGGGCTCCACGCTCAACGTGGCCGGCACCGCGTCGATCGCCGGCAACCTGCGGGTGACGGGCACCAATGCGGGCTATACCGCGAACTCGCACACCGATGTGCTGGTGGCCCAAGGCGGCCTCACCGGTACCTTCGCCGCGATAACCCAGGCTTCGAACGTGACCTTGCTCAACGCCTCGCTCGGTTACGACGCCAACTCGGCCTGGCTCAACGTGCAGCAGGTGCAGGCGAGCGCGGTGCAGGGCACCAGCTACAGCGTCGCCTCCTACAGCGCGGCGCAGCGGGTGGACGCGGCCTTCGGGCAGATCAATGCGCAATTGGCCAATGCGGCTATTTCCGGTTCGCCAGCCGCTCGCAGTTTCATCGCCGGGGCCGCCGCGCTGCAGCAGACCGCCACACTGGCCAACCTGCAGCAATCGCTCGAAAGCCTCTCCGGCCAGCTGCATGCAGCCAGTGCGGCAATGACCTTCGAAGCGATCGACGCCGGGTCGCGTGCCTTGTCAGACCGCTTCGAGCAGTTACTGGACGCGCCGAAGGTCGGCGCGTGGAGCCAGGGCCTGGGTTTCCACGGCAGCATGACGCGCAGCGGCTATTCCAACGTCGGTTACGACCTCAGCGGTTGGCTGGTGGGACAGGATTTCCGTTTGGCCGATGGCGGCGTGGCTGGCTTTGCCCTGAGCCGCACCCAGGGTCTGGGGCGGCTTGCCGAGAGCGCGGACCAGGGCTTCAGCCATGCGGTGGAAGGCATGCTCTACGGCGGCGCCGTGCGCGGCCATTGGTATGCGATGGGGCGCTTCGGCATCGGTAGCTTCCAGGAAACCATGCATCGCCAGTTGCAGCTCGGCAGCCAGTTCGCCAGTGTGGGTAGCGACAGCCGCGGCCGCTACGGCGTGGCGTATGGGGAGAGCGGCTACCGGTTCTCGCCCGGCGGCGCGCACGTCACGCCGTACGCAAGCCTGGAGTACGCGCAGATCCGGCGCGATGGCTTTGACGAGCTGGGTGGCGACGGCTTCGGGCTGAAGGCGAGCGCGCTCACTACGGCGCGCTGGCAGGCCGGCGTCGGCTTGCGTGCGAGCCGGCAATGGCAGCTCGGCCGTGCGGGCCTCCTCGCGCTGCACGGACACATGGCATGGCAACAGTCGTTCGGCCTGCGCGGCGCGGCGTTCGATGCCAGCTTCACCGGCGTGAACCAGTGGGCGCCGCTGGGTGGCATCGGCCTCGCGCGCTACGGCGGCGCGGCCGGCACCTCGCTGGACTGGAGCATGAACCCACGCAGCGAGTTGTCGCTCGGTTACGACCGATACTTCGGCCAGGGCCAGCAGGCGTCGATGGCTACGTTGAACTACCGCTGGTCGTTCTGAGCCGGTCGGAAGCGCGCGGCGATGCCGTAAGGTATCGCCGCCGTCGGCCGGCTGGAGGTCGCGAAAGGTGCGCTCAAGAGCGCGGTTTCCTGGTCGTCCAACCCACGCCACGGTATGACCCGGCCACCGCCGCGGCACCTGCCGCAATCGCGCTGGACATCAGGAAGGCCGACCACGCATCGCTGTTGTACGGATGCACGAGCAGTGGCGGCAACCAGACCAGCAGAGTGATGATGCCGAGCATCGCCGCCTCCAGCGTGGCGGCCAGGCGTGGCCACACTGCGAACAGGATGCCGACGGCCGCGGCAAGGCTTCCTGCGCCGGTCAGGTAGGCCCAGCCGTGTCGCCACGGCAGCCAGGCCGGCACAAACCCGGCGGTGATGTCGGCGTAGACGAAATGCGAGAAGCCGATGGTCGGCAGCGCGAGCACGAGCAGCAAGCGCGCATGGCGTATGCCATTGCGGCCCACGAGGAGTTTTCCGTCAGACGGGGACAACGAGGCGAAGACGGTCCATGCGCCGGCGAGGATCACCGCGATCTCGCCGGCGCCTAGCCACGTCGCTTCCATCGCGGGTGCGTACACGATGGCGGGAAACTTCAGCAGGACCATCCACGCCAGTACGAACGCAGCCATCGCACCTGCAGAGATCTTCGCGAGGCGCGGAACCAGGATGCCGATGCCGCTTGCCAGTTCGACCAGCGCCACGAGATGGACGAAGAGGCCGCGCGCAGGCAGGTGCGCGATCGGGATGCGCTGCCAGATGCCGGCGAAATCGCCGAACGCTAGTCCGCGCAGACCGAGGGCGATCATCACCAGCGCCAGCAGCATGCGGCCATAGCCCAGGCCGTGTGCCGCGGAAACGTTCGTGGCCGTGGCTGGCCCCGCCAGCCATGCGCGGTTTTCGGTGCGCCGGCCGCCTTGATCGGATAGTGCGTCCATCGCTCACCTCCTGCTGGAGCCGCCAGTGCCGAGCGTCGAGCGTAGTCGGGTCGAGCGGCCCGGGCAACGACCACTTCGGACGATGAATTCCAGGCTCGTTCGAGCTGTGCCCAGCGGCGTGCGGGGTACCTGACAGCACGACCGTCGACGACGGCTGGGCGCGATCCCGGCCGCGGTGATGCCAGCGCGTCCTCCCGGTGGTGATGGAACTGCTCGGCTTCAGGTGTGCACGACGCTTGGCAAATCGGTGGCGCCGGTGTGCCGAAGACGCTGGATGCCGATCACGCAAGCACCATCAGGCTGCTACCGTTCGAGGTCCTTACCCTGGAGCTGACGCCGGTGGCACGCTGAACACGCTGCGCGGGCATCACAAACGAGGACGCCATGCAACGCCGGGACTTCCTGAGGCTCTCTCTCCTCGTGCCGAGCCTGTCGGCCGTGTCGGCATGGGCCACGCCGCCCGGTCGCGCGAGGAGGGTCGTGCCCGACGGACGTCCGCACCGCTTCGAACTGTCCCGGCAACGGTTCCTGCTGGATGGCGAACCGTTCCGCATCCTGAGCGGCGAGATGCACCCGATCCGCATCCCCGCCGCCTATTGGCGCCAGCGTATCCGGATGGCCAAGGCGATGGGGCTCAACACCATCGCGGTCTACCTGATGTGGAACGCGCTGGAATCCGCACCCGGCGTGTTCGACCTGCACACCGGCAGCCGTGACTTCGCGAAGTTCATCCGCCTCTGTCAGGAGGAAGGCCTGTGGGTGTACCTGCGCCCTGGCCCCTACGTCTGCGGCGAGTGGGACTTCGGCGGCCTGCCGCCGTACCTGCTGCGCCATCCGCATCTCCGCGTGCGCGACAAGGACGATCCCGACTACATGGCCGCG
>DAIAZB010000401.1 GCA_027443745.1 Thiomonas sp.
CGCCAGCGCCTTGTTCATCTTGAGGTGGATGGCGTTGAGCGTGGCCATGTCGAACAGTCCCCGGCCGATGCCCGACTGGTTGCTCGCCACCACCACGCGCCAGCCTTCGCGGTGCAGCCGCGCGATGGCATCGAGGCTGCCGGCGATGGGCACCCACTCGTCGGGCGACTTGATGAAGTCGTCGCGGTCTTCGTTGATGACGCCGTCGCGGTCGAGGATGATCAGTTTCATGACGCCATTGTCCCGCAGATGTTCAGGCCGCAAGGCGCGACAGGTCAGCCACCTGGTTCATCGCCGCCTGCAGCCGCGCCAGCAGCGCCAGGCGGTTGGCGCGCAGCGCGGGGTCGTCGGCGTTCACCATGACGTTGTCGAAGAAGGCGTCCACCGGCGCCTTCAGCGCTGCCAGCGCGCACAGCGAGGCGGTGTAATCGCCCGCGGCGTAGAACTGCCGCGCCTGCGGCGCCACGGCGTCCAGCGCCCGAGCCAGCGCGATTTCCGCCGGTTCAACCAGCTTGTCCTGCTGTAATGCTGCGGCATCAGCCGACGCGTCCGACTTTTTCAGAATGTTGCCGACCCGCTTGTTGGCCGCAGCCAATGCCTCCGCCTCAGGCAGCGCAGAGAAGGCGTGCACCGCATCCAGACAGCGCGGCACATCGGACAGGATTTGCGGTCCGAGCGCCAGCACCGCATCGACCTCCTGTGCGGTGTAACCCTGCTCGCGCAGCACGTTGGCGAGGCGGTCGTCCAGGAAGCTGCGGACGGCGGCACTTGAATCGGTGAAACCTTCCACATGGGTGAACGCGCTTGCGGCAGCTTGCAGCACTGCGTCGAGTTGCAGCGCGGGCAAATCGTCGGCACGCTCCATCAGCATGCGCAGCACGCCGAGGGCATGGCGGCGCAGCGCGAAGGGGTCTTTGTCGCCGGTGGGTTTTTCGCCGATGCCGAACAGGCCTACCAGGGTTTCCAGCTTGTCCGCGAGCGCAACGAAGAGGCCGATCTGACTGCGGGGCAAGGCATCGCCAGCGAAGCGCGGCTTGTAGTGATCTTCGATGGCTTCGGCAAGGACATGGGCATTGAAACGATCGCGGAAGTCGTTCAGGGCGTAGTAGTGCCCCATGATGCCCTGCAGCTCAGGGAACTCACCCACCATGTCAGTGAGCAGATCCGTCTTGGCCAGCCGTGCCACTATGCCGATGGCTTCAGCAAGTCGGGCATCCCCGGTCGCAACGATTATTGACGTGGCAATCGCTTCGGCGATTGTCCGCACCCGCGCTGCTCGCTCGCCCTGCGACCCGAGCCTGGCGTGATAGACCACCTTGTCCAGCCCCGGAACGCGGCTTTCCAGGGTGCGCTTGCGGTCCTGGTTGAAAAAGAACTGCGCGTCGGCCAGGCGCGGGCGAACCACGCGCTCGTTGCCCTCGATCACAGCGCTGGGATCGGCTGGGGAGACGTTGCTCACCACCAGAAAGTGGTGGGTCAGTTTGCCCGCGGCGTTGAGCAGCGGGAAGTACTTTTGGTTGGCCTTCATCGTGAGGATGAGGCATTCCTGCGGCACGTCGAGAAAGGCTGAATCGAACTGGCACAGCAGCACGTTCGGGCGTTCGACCAGGGCGGTCACTTCGTCGAGCAGGGCGGCATCGTCGAGCGGGCGCAGGCCCGTTCCAGCTTGCTGCGCGGCGGCTTGCAACTGGCGATCGATCTCGGCGCGGCGCTCGGCGAAGCTGGCGATTACCGCGCCCTCGTCGCGCAGTTGCGCGGCGTAGCTGTCGGCGTCGCGCAGCACGATGGGGTCGGCCTGCGCCTCGAAGCGGTGGCCGTGGGTCTGGCGCCCGGCCGTCAGGCCCAGCGCCTGGATCGGTACCACCTCGGCGCCGTGCAGGGCGAGCAGGCCATGCGCGGGGCGCACGAACTTCACCGTGCTCCAGCCGTCCGCCAGTTGATAGGCCATGACCTTGGGGATGGGCAGGCGGGCGAGGGTGTCGTGCAGCGCGGCCTGCAGGCCGTCGGCCAGGGTGCTGCCCGCGGCCACGGTGTCGATGAACAAGGTCTGCGCCTTGCCCTCGCCCTCATGCCGCAGTCGCCCCACGGCGCTCGCATCCAGCCCGAGGCTGGCGAGCTTTTTCAGCAGGGCGGGGGTGGGCGCGCCGCTGGCGTCCAGCCCGACGGCGGCAGGCATGAGCTTTTGCGCCACGTCACGGTCGGCCGCCTTGGCGCGCACGCCGGTGAGATGCGCGGCCAGACGGCGCGGGCTGGCATAGGGGGTCACTGCGGTGGGCACGGCGGCGCCGTCGTCGATCAGCCCCTGCGCCTGCAGGCGCTCGGCCAGGCCATCGGCAAACGCCCGGCCCAGCAGGGGCAGTGCCTTGGGCGGCAGTTCTTCGGTGAAGAGTTCGACGAGAAGGGAGGACGTTGTCATGGTGCGGAAGGTGGTGTCCGGACTGCTGCGGGCAAGGCAAGGCGCCAGCCCTGTGGGAGCGGGCTGGCGGGGATCACGCGGCTTTTTTCTGCGCCAGTTGCGCCGCCACGTCGTCGGCCCAGGGTTTCGGCGCCAGCGGGAAACCGAGGCGGGCGCGGCTGTCGAGGTATTCCTGCGCCACGCCGCGCGCCAGGTTGCGGATGCGGCCGATGTAGGCGGCGCGTTCGGTGACCGAGATCGCGCCGCGCGCGTCCAGCAGGTTGAAGGTGTGGGCGCATTGGAGCACCTGCTCGTAGGCGGGCAGGGCCAGTTGCGCGGCCATCAGGTGCTTGGCCTGGCGCTCGTGGGCGCCGAAGGCCTGCAGCAGGAAGTCGACGTCGCTGTGCTCGAAGTTGTACGCGCTCTGCTCCACCTCGTTCTGGTGATAGATGTCGCGGTAGAGCAGCGGGCGCTTGGTGCCGTTGACCATGGTCTCGGTCCACACCAGGTCGTACACGCTTTGCACGCCCTGCAGGTACATGGCCAGGCGCTCCAGGCCGTAGGTGATCTCGCCGGTGATGGGCTTGCAGTCGATGCCGCCCACCTGCTGGAAGTAGGTGAACTGGGTGACCTCCATGCCGTT